>JANWHO010000016.1 GCA_025450375.1 Chloroflexota bacterium | reverse complement strand
GCCTCCAGCGCCAACCCCGGTTCCACCTCGGCCAGCAGCGGGTCCGCGTCGTCGGCCGCTTCCTCCGGATGTTGCCACCGGTAGTAGGCGGCGGCGGCGATCATCGCCCCGTTGTCCATGCATAGCGCGAGCGGCGGCACGTAGACCGGGACCAGCAAATCGCTCATCACCCGCGTCCGCAACGCCGCGTTCGCCGCTACCCCGCCGCAGATCGCCACGGTGGCGGCCCCAAACTCCTGGGCGGCGGCCAGCACTTTGGTCGCCAGCACATCCACCACGCTGTCTTGAAACGAGGCGGCGATCCCGGTGATGTCCGCGTTCTCCAGCCCACCTTGCTCCTGCAAGAGTTGCCAGACCGCCGTCTTGAGGCCACTAAAGCTGAAATCATAGGTGCCGCGCAGCCAGGCCCGCGGCAGACGCGGTAAGTCCCCCGCGAACCCTTCGGCGGTTCGCTGTATGGCCGGGCCGCCGGGGAAGCCCAGACCGAGCCGGCGGCCAACCTTGTCGAATGCCTCGCCCGCCGCGTCATCGCGAGTGCCGCCGAGCCGCTCGTACCGGCAATGCTCGCGCATCAGCAGCAGTTCGGTGTGCCCTCCAGAGACGATCAGGACCAAGACGGGGAAGCGCGGCTCGGGCTGATCGTCCGTGCCCTGGGGAATCAGCCAGTTGGAGTAGATGTGTCCCTCCAGGTGATTTACCGGGAGCAGCGGTAGGTCACGCGCCATGGCCAACCCCTTGGCGAAGCTCACCCCCACCATAAGCGCCCCGCTCAAGCCAGGACCCCGAGTGACCCCGATGGCGTCCAGGTCGGCCAGTCCAAGCCCGGCCGCCGTGAGCGCTTCCTCCACCACCGAGGCGATATCGCCCAGATGCGCCCGGCTGGCCACTTCCGGAACCACGCCGCCGTACTGGGCATGGGTCCGAAGCTGAGAGCGGATGATGCTGGCCAGGATCAGCCGGCCATCGCGGACCACGGCCGCCGCCGTGTCATCGCACGAGGTGTCGATGCCGAGGATATTCATCGCCGTCGACCTGGGGGGGCTAGGCTCTCGGCGAACGGCGCCAGGTCGCCGGCCTGGATGAGTCGTTCCCTCAGATCGGCGCGAAGGGCCGTGAAACGGTCCTGGAAGGCGGAGGAGTGAATCTCGTCGGTCCACATGATCAGGGCATCCTCGCGGTTGTCGCTGTAGTATTTTGGCCGGACACCCGCCGGCTTAAAGCCGTATTTCCTATACAGGGCTTGAGCGGTGGTGTTGGACACCCGCACCTCCAGGGTGAGCCAGCGGGCGTTGATGTCCAGGGCAATCTCGGTCAGGGCTACCAGCAGCAGTTCACCAAGACCCTTCCCGCGATATTCTGGCCGCACCGCGATCGTGGTGACATGGGCCTCGTCGATCACGAGCCAGAGTCCGGCATAGCCAGCCATGGTCTGAACATCGGGCGGCGCGGGGAGAACCGGGCGAGTCCGGGATAGGGGCAAAAGGAAGCCGCCCAGGAATCCGCGCCGCTCGGGCTGGACGGGAGGGTAGAGCGGCCGATCTGGATGCTCGGACGAAGCGAGCCGCAGCACCAGGTAATGGGCGTTGACGTTCTCGCCCAACTCCTTCTTGTAGGCATTGCTGGGCCAGGGGGTTGTAAACGAGTCCTTCTCGATTGCCATCACCTCGGATACATCCCCAAATGACATGCGGTCAACCACGAAAGGCATGGCGGCGGCCCGGCCTACGCGCCGGCCATCGCGGCGACGCGCGGCGTGGTGATCGCTGGCCTCCGCACATAGAGAGGCACCAGATCGGCACTGCTTCCCGAGGCGCCGGCTTCGCCAGCGGCCAGGGCGAGCGTGACCATGAAGGAGGCCCGCCGGAGGCTATGCGCGGGGGCGGCCACCCGTTTGGCCCCTCCCAGCAGCATGGACAACTCCTCACATGCCGCATTATCCATGGGGCCGCACCACAAGCACTTGGCCGGTGATTCGGCGGCCAGGGTCGCCAGCGGAGCTACCGTATACGGGGTCAGCCGGCGCCAGCGGCCTCCCCGGCTGCCGAAGAGGGCTGAATAATAGGCCCCTTGCCCGGCGGGGAGGACTGGCCGCTGATGCGGCGCCCGCTCCGCGTGGGGAAAGGCCAGCAGATCCAGGGCGCCGACTCCATACACGGGGACGTCCAGGCCGGTGGCCAGACCAATCGCGGTCGCCATCCCAGCCCGAATGCCGTTAAACGATCCGGGGCCGGTGCAGACGCAGACCATCCGGGTATCGCGCAGCGCGTAAGAACACTGCTCGGCCAGGCGGCGGAGCGTCGCGGCCAGCAGGCGGGAGTGCCGCGTCCCCGCCAGCCAGGTCTGCTCGGCCACCACCACGCCATCGTGGACCAACGCCAGCGACGCCATCTCGGTGGCGCTATCGATGCAGACAGCATTGACCCCGCTCCAGGAAGGTCCTGGTAGAGTGATCGGCACCGGTTCCGGTTCGGGGGACAGCCGTTCGTTGGTCATGCGCGGAAAGCCAGCGCCTGGAAGCGGCGCAGCAGTTCGTCATAGGCGGCGCCCCTGGCCATGAGCTGAATTGAACGCTTGGTGGCGCTGATCAGGCGAATCGAGACCTTTAAGTAGCTTTCCCCCAGGAAGTCGCGCCCATACTCGCCCCACTCCACCACGCATACCGCGTCCGGGCGCCGGTAGTCGGAGAATTCCGCCCACGGATCGCGCGCCTGGCCTTCCAGACGGTAGAAGTCGAAATGATTGAAGTCCAGGCGGCCAGCGTATTCCTTAAGCACGGTAAAGGTCGGACTGTTCACCTCCGCCGTAACGCCCAGGCCGCGGGCCATGCCCTGAGCCAGTACGGTCTTCCCGGCCCCCAAATCGCCCGAGAGCCACACCACCTCGCCGCCCTGGCACGCGGCGCCAAGATGCTCACCCGCGAGCGCGGTCTGGGCTGGACTCTGGCTGATAAAATCGATCGGTGATTTCACGCTCACTCGTCACAATGTTCCCACTCGACTGGCAATCCTTACCGCAGTCGTGCCTCGGCTACCGGTCCCATGGTTACGGCTACTTGGTGTCCGTCCAGGGGCACGCGCTCACGGAGCCGATAGAGGTCTTCCAGCGTAACCGCGTCGATGAGCGCCGCTTCCTCGGCGAGCGTCTCCAGACGGCCCAGGGCAACCCAGGAGCCGCACAGGCTGAGCATGCGTGAGTTCGTGCTTTCGCCGCTCATTACCAAGCGGCTCACCAGCTTGGTTTTGGCCCGCCGCAGCTCATCCTCGCCGATCGGCCCTTGCTGTAACTTTCGAACGGATTCACCGATTGCTTCCAGGGCCCGTTGCGTCTTGGCCGGTTGGAGGCTGGCCGAGACATAGAGGAGCCCAACCCCGTCCATGGCCAGATAGTCCCCCCCGATCCCCTCCGCCAGGCCCGCCTCTTGTACCTCCCAATAGAGCCGCGAGCCGGAACTATCGCCGAGGATGGTCCCCAACACCTCGGCCGCGTAACGATCCGGGTCGTTCTGCGCCACCCCAGGGAACCCGATCTCCAGCAATTGCTGTTGCAGATCCGGGCGCTCGTACACATGCAGGGCACTGGGCGGGTTAACCGAGATCGGTTGCCGTCCAGTCTCTCCCCCATGCCAGCCACCGCAAAGACGCTCGATCTGGGCCTTCACCGCGTCCCACTCGTAATTCCCCGCGATGGCGAAGATCATGTTATTGACCCCGTACCGCCGCTGCCAGTACTCGCGCATCTGCTCCACGGTCATGGCGCCTATGGTCTCGGTGGTGCCGAGAACCGGTCGGGCCAGCCCACTGGGCGAAAAGTAATGCTCCATCAGATAATTGGACAGCTTGGCGTTGGGCATATCCTCGTAGCGGGCGATCTCTTCCAGGATGACATCCCGTTCCTGGGCGAAGTCGGCCGCGTCCAGTTTGGGCCGCATCATATCGGCCAGCAAATCGAGAAGTTCCGGGATGGCTTCTCGTAGCACCTTGGCATGGAAGTAGGTGAACTCGTGCCCGGTGCCGGCGTTGTTGTCGGCGCCCATCTCCTCGAACTCGCGATTGATATCCTCGTAGCCGCGGGTGGCCGTGCCCTTGAAGGTCATATGTTCGAGGAAGTGGGAGACTCCGCTCACCGCCGCCTCCTCATCGCGGCCGCCAGTCAGGACATAGAAGCAGGCGGAAGCGCTCTGCACATCCGGCATGTATTGGCCCAGGAGTTGCAGGCCGTTGGCCAATCGGTGCTGGTGGAAGCCGTTCAACTCGGCACCCTTCGGGGGGTTCGCGGTCATGGGATTACTGCTCATTGCCCAGCAACTCCTCGGCACTTCGGGGGCCAATAGCGGTTAGAGTGTAACGACTGCCGATTTGGAGGCGAACCGCGGCCTCCTGGATTTGGGGCGCGGTCACCGCGTCAATCAGGGCCCGTATCTCGTCCAGGGTGCGCACTTTGTTTTCATACCAGAGGCTGGAGGCGATCACGTTTCGGCGCACCCGCGTGTTTTCCCCGCCCATGACCACTCGGCTCTTGATCACCGTCTTGGCCCGCGACAACTCACCGTCGGACACCCCGCCGCTCTCCAGCTTCCGCAACTCGTCCAGGGTCACGGCCACCGTCTCATGGGCTTTGGCCGGGACCGTACCGGCGTAAATACGAATCATCCCCGCGTCGCGCATCGAGGCCGAGGCGGCGCCAACCCCGTAGGCCAGCCCCCGCTTCTCCCGCACCTCGGTAAACAGCCTGGAGTTCATGCTGCCGCCAAGGATGGTAGCCAACAAGGCCACCGCGTAGTAGTCGGGATGACCCACGGGGACACCGGCCACCCCGATCCCGATATGTTGCTGGTTGCTCTCCCGCACCACCACCGAAACCCGCGGCTTCGTGGCCGGCGCCTCAGGGAGCGGCAGCAGCCCGCCCGGCTCCCAGTCGCCGCAGGCCGCTTCCACGGCGGTAACCAAGCGGTCGAAATCCAGCTTCCCGGCGGCGGCCACGATCGTATTGTTAGGCAGTTGGGTGCGGGTCCAAAAGGCGCGTAAATCAGCGGGTTGCAGGGCGCGGACGCTGGCCGGGGTGCCAAGGACGCTACGCCCGTAGGGATGGCCATGAAAGTACTCGCGCTGCAGGAGATCGAGCACCTTTTGGGCGGGCTCATCCTCCAGGGCGGCGATCTCTTGCAGCTGGCGGTCGCGTACCTTTTCCGCCTCCTCGGGATCAAACCTCGGACGCCGTACCACTTCGGCCATCAACGGCACCAGGACATCCATATGGCGTCCCAGGGCCTGCGCCGCGTACCAGAAAAGTTCCGTGCCGGCGCTGGCGTCCCGACGGGCGCCCAGATCCTCGAATGCCTCGGTCAGGGCGCGCGTATCACGGATCGCCGTGCCCTGAAAGGCAAGCCCATCGATAAAATGGCTGGCCCCCGCTTCGTGTTCCTCCTCATCACGGGCCCCGGTTGCCACACAAAAACCAAGAGCCAACGATTCCACGCCGCCCATCGGTTGGGCGACGATCCGGAGACCATTAGCCAGGGTATGGGTGGGAAACGGGCTCCCCTGGGAATGGGAGTCAGTCATGGTCACTCCTTCGTGGATTGCCTGCCGCGGGCCGCGGCCGGAGGCCGGATGGGAAAGGCCGCCTCACGTCCCAACCTGGAACGGGCGTACCATACGCCCTACAGTCTACCCAGTGGGATGTGAACACTGCAAAAGACTCGTACACCGAGACGGAAGTGTCGGGGCGGTGCCCCCCTAGGTTTCGGCTCCATGAAAGGCGCCGGAGAGCATGTCCGCCGCGCCGTGATGAGCGGCCGAGCCAACCTGAAGGAGGAGTGTGTTCCGCCAGGGATCGTGGGTGACCACGACCGGGTCCATGCGGGTGAAAGGAATACCAGCCGCCGAGAGGCGGGCGACCACTTCTTCCCGCGCCTCCTCGGTGGGGAAGTCGATAGTGAAAAACCGTAAGCCTGCCGTGCCATGCGGGGCCGGAGCCGAACCCTGGCTATGCCAGGTGTTCATGCCGATATGATGGTGATAGCCGCCGGCCGAGATGAAGAGAGCAGTCGGCATGCGCGCCACGATGTCAAATCCGAGAACATCATGATAGAACGCCTCCGCGCGCGCGATGTCCCCGATCTGCAGGTGCATATGTCCGAGCCGCGTGCCGGCCGGCAGGCCCTTCCAGGGTTCGCCGGCCCGCTCCGCCTCGGCCAGCATACTTCGGGTGTCGACCGGATCGGCCGCCATCTTTACCTGCCCTCCCGACCACTGCCATTCGTCGCGCGGGCGGTCGCGGTACACCTCGATCCCGTTCCCATCGGGGTCCGAGAGATAGAAGGCTTCACTCACCAGGTGATCGCCCTGACCCGGAGGCGAGGAGCCCAGGGCAAGCCAGTGGCGGAGCCAGCGCCCGAGATCCAACCGCGTGGGGAGCAGGATGGCGAAGTGGTATAACCCAGTGTAGCCGTGGCGATCGCGGGGCCACTCGCGCGCGCCCGGATGTTCGGCGAGGAGCAACAAGGGCGTCCCGGCCGCCCCAAGAGTAGCCGCCGAGGACTCGCTCTTCAAGACTTCAAAGCCGAGGGCACGGGTGTAGAAGGCGAGCGAACGCGCGAGGTCGCTCACCGTGAGGGATAGCAGACCCACCGTGGTGGCGGGATGGATGGACGCGCTTGGTGGTTGTGTGGGGCTGGTCATCATGGTTCTCCGTGTCTCAGGGTTAAAACAGGGGCCGCAGGGGCGCCAACACCACCTCGCCAATCTTGGCGTAGAAAGGACGCGCCCCCCAGCCGCCGGCGGTCAATTCGACCGCGTTGGATCGGTCGAGATCGAAGAGACGCTCCATCTGGGCGGCGAAGGCTCGGTCATACACCTCCAGATTAATCTCGTAGTTGCCAATCTGGCTCAGACGGTCCAGGTTGGCGGTCCCAACCGTGGACCACTCACCGTCGATAGTCATGGTCTTGGCGTGGATCATCGCTTCCATATAGCAGAAGATACGGACCCCCTGCTCCAGCAGCCGCGCGTAAAAACCCCGCCCCAACCAGTCCGCCGCCACGTGGTTCGAGGCAAAGGGTACCACTACGCGGACATCCACTCCGCGCTGTACCGCCCCAATCAGGGCCGACTGCATGACCCGGTCCGGGATAAAGTAGGCGTTGGTAATCCAAACCCGCTTCTCCGCCCTATCTATGGCATCCACATACATGTCGCGAATGGGGAACAACAACCTACGGGCATCGTTGGTGCGGTGGAACATCCGCGGCTGTCTCCCCCGGCGGAAAGTGCCGGCAACCTCGGGGAGTGGAGCCCGATGGCGGCTCCAGAAGTCCAGGAAGTCCTGGCCCAGCCGCGCCGCTTCCGGCCCCCGCACGCGCACATGGGTGTCGCGCCAGTGCGTCCGGTAGAGTTCGCCGATATTGTAGCCGCCCAGAAACGCCACCTTGCCATCCACGACAAGCAGCTTTCGATGGTCGCGCGCATAGCGGCGAAGGTCCAGGAGATGCCAGGGCCGCGAGAACGAGCCGTAGGGCAAGACGTGTATCTGGGGGGGAAAGTGCTTGAACTGATGGGGCACCACGAGATTGGCGAAGTGGTCGTAAATAACATACACCTCCACTCCGGACGCCGCCTTCGCCACCAAGCGCTCCTTAAACTCGACCCCGAGCTTGTCGCCCTTCCAGATATAGGTTTCCAGGAGGATGGAGTGGCGCGCATCCTCGATCGCTCCCAACATGTCCTGAAAGAGCCAGTCTCCCGAGCCGTAGAGCTTCAGGTGATTGCCTTCGATCTCTAACTCATCGAACGGGGCACTGGGAAAACCGCTCAACGGGCGGCGGCGCTTCCGCCAACGGGTGACCAGCATGAGGATGCCCACGGTGACGCTCTGGGCCAGGACCAGGGCGCCGGTGGCCCGAAGCACGATCGTCCGTGAACGGCGCCGCACCCCACTCACCCCTGGCAGCCGCCGCCAGATCCGGCCCGTAGGCCGAGGCGGAGGAACCCTCGAGGGCACCTCCGAAGGCGGAAGCTGGGGCCTGGACAATTCTTGTGTACTCACACGTTGATCATACCTATTCACGGGGAATAGGACAGGCCGCCAGGGCCAGGGCCGCCATCGCCACCCGCGCATGATACTCGTGGGTGGGAACGAAATCCTGGCGGCTGAGGCGTATGGTCGAGGTAAAGCCGCCGACCGGGAGATAGTTACCCTCAACCACAACCTCCAGCTCCGTGGCTAGCCTGAGGAGGTTATGGGCCGGCATTTCCACCAGGGCGCTGACCTCGCTCGGTTCCGGCTGGAATGCCTCCAGGGCCATTTCGGTCGGCCAGAGAAACACATCGACCAACTCGCGGTCTCGGACGCCGGGCTCCGGGCTCGTCTCGCAGGCCCAGGTTCTCAATGGGATCAACTCCTCCGCCGTGACCGCCTGGCCAAGTTCCTCCCACGCCTCCCTGAGCACATCGGCCAGGCTCTCGCCCGCCGCGTAGTGGCCGCTCACGCTCGCGGTCAGTTTGCCGGGCCAGGTGTCCTTGGCCGCGCTCCGTTGCTGGAGGACGACGGCACCGGAGGATCGTACGATCCACAGGGCCATGCTCCGATGCCAGTCGCCATCCCGATGAACTATCGTTCGTTCCTTGCGTATCCCAAGCGAGGCGCCAGCAGCGGAGTAGAGGTCAAAGTATTCAACCGCATCCGCCTCCGGCGCGCGTGGTTCAGTCATTCAGCGAGAGCACCATTTGCGGGCCCTGCGTCTGCGGGGTTGCTCCGGTTGGGGCGATCGCGGTCCCAATGGCGAGAAACTCGATCACATGCGAGCCCCAGCCGTAGCTTTCCTCCTCCAGCCGGGCGCTCACGATGCCCGCCGCCCTGACCTGGGTCGCCTCCGCCTGCATCCGCTCCATGGCCAGTTCCCGCGCGTCGTAGAGCGCCTGGGTGAAGTTGACCATTTCCACATTCTGCCCCACGTTCTTCATGGCCTGCCGCCAGCCCTGGTGCGCCACATGGTAGACGCAGGTGCCCATCACCAGGGAAAGAGGGCGGTAGCCGGCCTGGAGGAGGGTCCAGAAGTCCTGACCGGTGAGATCGCTGGTGAAGGGCTTCCCACTCGGGGTACGATGGCTCTGGCCGCTCGCCGCCCGCACCGCCGTGCCTACCGCCAGGAACTCGGCCAGGTGCTCGCCCCACTCGTACTGCCCGACCTCCAGGCGCACCCCCACCACTCCATCCGCCCCCAGGGCGTTGGCCTCCTCCTCCATCCTGGTCATCGCCAGTTCGCGGGCGTGATACATAGCCTGGGTCAAGACGCCCATCTCCTGGTTCTGGCTCCAGTTGGATTGCTGAAAGCCGATGTGGTAGATGCTTGAGCCAACGACCATCCCAAGCGGATCGAAGCCAGCCTGCTTCACCAGGAGGAACTCGTTGACCGACAGATCGCTGGTAAAAAAGGGCGCCTGCCCTCCGCCCCCAGCCATCTGGCGCAGGCGCTCGCGAGCGTGCTGAGGAAGGTCTCCGGGGCCTGCCATGCTCATTCTTTGTCTCCTTTATCATCATCCGCGCTGTCCAGCGGCTCGGCGTCATTCAGGGCCACCACCATGGCGGGTGGAAGCGGCCGTGCCGCGCCCGGCGCTTGCTGAATCGCGGTTCCCCAGGACAGAAATTCCAGGACGTAGTCGGATCGGTCTTCTTCCCTGTCCCCATCGCTATCGACATAGGGGATTTCCCGGAGGTTGCGCACGATGTGGACCCCCACCACACCCTGCGCGCCAAGATTATGGGCCATGGAGTGCATGCGGCCAAAGGCGGCTCGCTGCGCCGCGTACAGCGATTCGGTGTACTTGCCATGCTCCTGGTTGTACCAGCTACTGTTTTGCCAGGCATCGCCCCAATTGGTGTAGATGTAATAGGTGCAGTTCCCTACCACCAACCCGGCGGGCCGGCCACCGGCCTGGAGGAGCGACACGAACTCCTGGGCTGAGAAGTCGGACAGAAATGGCTCGGGCACGGGCGCGGCGCCGGGCACATGAATCGCCGTCCCAATCGCGACCACCTCGATCAGGTCTTTCGACCAGCCAACTTGCCGGATCTCCAATTTGGTGCCCACCACGCCCACGGCGCCCATCCCCAGGGCCTCCAGCCGCAGACGGGTGAGCGCCGAAATAGTGGCATCATGCTGGGCCTGCGTTTGCGCCTGCATCTCGCCGGTAAAGTTCCAGCGGTTCCATCCCATGTGATAGACGCTGCTGCCGGTGACCAAACCCAGCGGTTGATACCCGGCCTTCCGGCTGAGGAATAGTTCATTTACCGAGAGATCGGTGGAAAACGCAACCCCGCCTGCCTCGCCGGCGCGAAACTGGGCCACCCGCTCCTGGGCTCGGATGGGGATGCCTCCGGCGGTCAGGGCTTGCAGGCTCCGGGCCTGCACCTCCGCCTCCGCGTG
>JANWHO010000015.1 GCA_025450375.1 Chloroflexota bacterium | reverse complement strand
GGCGGCAGACCTCGAACCCATCGGCGCCCGGCATCATGATGTCCAGCAGGACGCAGGCTACCGGCTCGCGGCTCAACACCGCCAGCGCCTCCGCGCCATCGTGGGCGGCCAGTACGCCGAACCCCTCTGCATTATCGCGCGTCGGGGCACTATGCGTGAGAGAAAATGCTTCCCGGCATCATATTGTCATCATCCGTTCAACACCTATTCATCACCCGCCCGCGGTCGCCGGTCCTTAGTCGGGTGGTAACCTCTCGGCCAGGGCGGCGCGCAGGTTCAGGTACTCGGCATGAGACCACAGCAGGGGCTTGGCGACCGGACCCCACCGTTCCGTCCACTCCCCGACATACGAGGGCGCCAGGGCGGCGGTGCTCCATTGCTCGGGCAGTTGACCTTCCGGGTCGGCCTGGCGTTCCACCACCGCCAGACACCGCGCGGCGCGCGCATGATTCCCCGCCCGCGCGTAACACTGTCCGAGGAGGGCGGTCAGCAGCACCCACTCCCCGCCCCCATAGTAGGTATCGGCGCGGTAGCGGTAGACGCCGCCGCCGGGGCCCACGAGGTCGCGTTCAATCCGCTGGACGGTGCCAAGCATCAGCGGATCGCGCGGCGCCAACAGGCCGTGTTCGCCAAAGGGAGTGGAGGCCCAGAGCAGGCTCGCATCCACCACGTCATCACCGTCGATCTGCTTGATCAGATGGTCGTCGATCGTCCCGCGGGCCAGCACACGGGCTCTGACCTGATCCACCGTCTCGGACGCGAGGGCGCTATCGCGGTCGGCGGGACCCAGGAGGGTAGCGGCGGCCCGCAGCCCCGCGTACACGGCGGCAAGCGTGGACACGGCGACGCGGTCGGGGAACTCCTCCCAACAGTCGTGGTTTGGTTCTTGCCACAGGGCGGCCAGATACCGGACCAGAAGGCGGATTGCCGGGGTCCAGGCAGGTAAGACCTTCCGCTGGGAACCCGGCCCCACCCGCAGGTGATGCTCAATCCCCCAGAGCAGGGTGCCGAAGCCATCGAGTTGGAAATTGGGCCAGTCCTCGCTTCCCGCCCGGCCGTCCAGTCTATAGCGGGTATGCAACAGGTCAGCCGGGTTCGGGCGTTCTCCCCGTGCCGCCGCTCGGACGCAGCGTTCCACCGCGTCGCCGCGGGCGGCGATCAATCCAGTAGCCCAGGTGTAGAAGCGGGCCGCGCCGAGGTGATCGCCCCAGTTGTCGGCGGCGGAGGCGATGAAGGCGCCGTCCCGGAACCAGGAGTAGTGGTAGATCGGATAGGTGGGGCAGGCGACATAGGCACCGCTCTCCGCCTGACCCGCGCGGATAATTTCAAGGCTACGAGCGCGTAGCGAATCGGTTCCCTGCTGCCCCACGGTGAGATGACTCCTATTCCGCTACCCTGGCGACGACCAGGGTCCAGTATTCCAGGCGTGGAATCTCGAAATGAATCCGTGCCCCCGTGCCCTCGCCGTTGGTGGTATACGGTAGGGTGTGCGCGCTCTGATCCAGCCCGTCCGGATCCGCGACAAACAGGGAGGTGACGCGGACGCCGGCGCCCCAATCGATGGCCAGGTTGTGCAGGGCATGTACGGGAGGTTTCGCGGCGTTCCAGTGGGTCTCCTGAATGCTTGCCAAATTGATCAGGCTGAGGGTGACGAAGCCGGGCATGGATCGACGAATGGCCCAGATCGCGCCCGCCTCGCCGTTCGAGGAACACCGGTGACCGGCAATGGCGACCGTCGCGGGCTCATGGTCGAGAACGGTCGTCAGCCGCTGGTCGCTAAGCACGTTCTCGTACCGAACCACGAAATCGTAATAGCGCCGCATCACCTGGGCGAAGTCCGGCATGAGCGTGGCATAGTTAGGATAGTAGGCATGACAGAGAGCGCCATTTCTTTCGCCCATCAGGAGATGGAAACCGCCATTCGCCCAGATGGCCGCGCTCGCCAGCCGTGTGGCCCGCTCGGCGGGCGGCAGCGCGTCATCAAGGGCCCCTTGCAAAGGGGCCAGATAGGCTGCCAGAATCACTTGCTTGGCCGGGGCAAGCCGGCGGGCTTCGAGAATGAGCATCTGGAGGTCGCTATAGTTCTCGTAGGGAGGCCATACCTCGATATAGGTGGCATCCTGACTGGTGGGCGCGACCGCCGCGATGGGCCAATTTTCCACCGCGTTGAAGATCACGCGAGTGCCCGGGCGGGCAGCGCGAATGGCGCGGCGAGCGTCGTCAATGAAAGGGGGGAAATCCTCGGCCAGATCGTAGCTCCGCGGATTCGGCCCGGGCCCATACGCATTGCTCTTGGGGAAGCCGTACTGGTCCAGATGCAGCCCGTCGAACGGCACGTCCCGCACGGCCCGCGCCATCTCGACCAGGATCTTCGCGCGCCAGGGATTCCCGAGGTGGATATTCATGACGTAGAAGAGTTGCTCAATGCTATAGGGCTTGCCCGCGCTATCGTAGAGCATCTGGTCACGATGCTCCAGGGCATATTCAGGCTCGGCGCCGTAGACAGCGGCATAGCCCATGGCCGCCATGCCCTCCGCCTTGCATGCGTCCACCTTCTCCCGTACGATTTTCAGGGAGAGCGTCCGTCCCATCCCATCGGTGAATTCCTCCGTGGGCGGCATCAACACGTAGTGGCGCCACATCCAGTCGTAGAACTGCACCACATTGACGTGATAACGGGCCAGGGCATGCACGTTCGCGGCCGCGAACGGATCCCCTGGCGCGAAGTCCGACAAGAAACCATACCGCGGCGCCTGGGTCCAGTCTTCAAGGACATCAAGGGCCGTACTCGCGGTTGCCAGTACAGTACCCGCGGTATCAAACACCATGAGGTCGAGGCCGTACCCGCGGAAGCCGCCCGGCGGGAGGTTAAGAGGGAAGCGGAGTTCGGAGGTTCCGGCCGGAATGGAGATCGTAGTAGGATGCACCCCGATCTCCTGGTCCAGGAATCGCACCCGAAGGTCGACCCGGATCGAGGACGCGGTCGGGCTTTTGAGCGCGGCATGAATGGTCGCGGCGGCTCCGGGCGTGTAGCTTGCCCGATCGGGCCAGAGATCCTCGATGGTAAGCTGATGGTCCAGGGACGGGTTTGCCACTCCTAGCTCCTTCCAACTAACGCGCGCGAATAGGCGCCCTGGTAGACGTATGATGCCGAGAGCGCTGAGGATCGTGCCGGTAAGCATGGCTCGGCGATTCATGCGCGGCGCCACGCTAGCCCTTCACGGCGCCGGCGCTCACCCCGCGAATAAAGTGGCGCTGGAAAATTAAGAACACGACCATCACCGGAATCACCGCGATGGTGGAGGCGGCGAACACAATGCCCCACTGGGTGGTGTGGGCGCTCTGGAATTGCTGGATGGCGATCGGGAGCGTATAAAGGCGCTGGTCGTTTAACGAGGTGATCGCCCAGGTGAACTCGTCCCAATTACCCAGGAAGGAAAAGATAGTGGCCGCCGCCAGGGCGGGCCGGGCGAGCGGCAGGGCGATACGGAAGAAAGTGCGCCACACGCCGCAGCCGTCGATAGAAGCCGCGTCCATCAGTTCCTGAGGCAGTTCCTCGAAAAAGCCCCGGAGCAAAAAGACGCTAAACGCCATTCCGGCCGCGTACACCAGGACCAGACCGATCCGGCTATTGGTCAGGTGCAGATGACTGGCGAGCACGAACTGGGGAATGATCAGGACCAGGCTCGGCACGGTCATGGTAGCCAGCATTGTGTAGTACAGCACCGTTCGACCAGGGAACCGGTAGCGGGCAAAGGCAAAGGCAAGGCTGGCGGCCAGGATCACGTTTATCGCCGTGGCGGAGGTCGCCACGGTCACGCTATTGAAGAATGCCTGGCCAAAGCTATTGCCGTTCCATGCCTGAATGTAGTTGTCGAAGGTGGGGTGGGGTGGGATGAAGATAGGCGGCGTGCCCAGAATGTACATGTCCGGCATGAACGAAATGCCGAACATATAGGCAAAGGGAGTAAGCATGACCACCAGGCCGGCAAGGAGCGCCAGATAGATCAGGGCCGTGCCCAGGATCTTCCTGGGGGTGAGTCGGGAACGGCGCCGAATGGGCGCGGCCGGCGAGGGGACTGACACGCTCATCCGTCTAGTACTCTATCTTGGTGCGCAACAGCTTCAACTGCACCAGGCTCAAGATGAAGACAAACGCGGTAAAGATATAGGTAATCGCCGCCCCATAGCCGAAGTCGAACGAGGAAAAGGCATTATTGTAGCCATAGGTCATCAGGGTTTCGGTACTGTGCTCGGGCCCGCCCTGGGTGAGAATAAACATGGGAATGAAGGCGCCAAAGGCGCCGATCACCAGCATCACGGTGACAAAGGCGATCACCGGGCGGAGAAGCGGTAGAGTGATGTAGCGGAAGCGGCCCCAGGAGCCGGCGCCGTCCACGGAAGCCACTTCATACAGATCGTTGGGAATACTCTGCAAGCCGGCCAGGAAGATCACCATGTTCCAGCCCACGCCCTTCCAGATTCCAAGAATCATCAAGGTAGGGAGAGCGAGCGTGGTGGAACCGAGCCACGTGGTGGTGTCTGGAATCACATGCAGGTTATCGCCTAAAAGCCAGTTCACCAGGCCGCCCTGGCTGCTGAATAGGTAGGCAAAGATGAAAGAGACCACCACCCACGACGTGATCACCGGCAGGTAGTAGAGGACCCGGAACATGCCGCGGGCCGGTAATTTCCGATCGAGAAGCAAGGCCACCGCCAAGCCGAGGATCATTTGTCCGGGCACGGTGACCACCGCGTACTCGATGACGTTGCCAAATGCCTGCCAGAAAATGGGATCGGCGAACGCCTTGGCGTAGTTGTTCCAGCCGAGGAATGTGCTACTGGCCGCTGGATTGGGATTCCAGTCGAAGAAACTCATCACCAAGGCGTCCAGCAGCGGATAAATGGTCCAGACGGCAAACAGTACCAGTCCAGGCAGGACGAGCGCGTAAATGGGCAGCAGACGGCGCGTTTCGCGCCAGGCCCGCGTGCGCCGATTGGTCCTCACTTGGTTGGGTAGCGTCTGGATCACCCGCATGGGCTGGTTGCCTCCAAAATGGACGGGAGACGACTGGGGAGGCCGGGCGGGAAGAGTCTTCACGGCCCCCTTCCCGCCCAACTGATGGCTGGCCGTTACTTTAGCAATCCATCAATTTGGCTGGCCGCGCTGTTAAGAGCGGCCTGAGCGGTTGCCTGGTGACGAATCGCCTTATTGAAAGCATCGGTCAGGATGGTGTCGATCTTCACCCAGTTTGGGCTCACGGTTCGGGCGTAGGCGGTTTGAAGCTGCTTTGAGAAGACCGCGAAGTACGAGGGAAGGGCTGGGTTCTTGGCCACGGATTTGAGCACGGGCATCTGGCCGGTAGTCCCCATGTCGACCTGCGCCTCGGACGAGGTCATGAACTGCATGAAGGCGCGGTCCGCCGCCGTGTTCTTACTGGCGGCCATTTGCACGATGTCCTCGCCACCGACTACCGAAGCGGACTGACCGCCGGGACCGGCCGGCATGGGAGCCAGGCCGTATTGGAGGCTGGGATAGGCAGCCTTGAAGATTGGGGGCATCCAGGGCCCATCGATAATGATCCCGGCCTGGTTCTTGCCTATCGCGTCGCTGGTGGCGAGCCCGCCACCCAGAATCGAAGGCGAGAGGTATGTCTTGTCCTTCAGGTCAACCAGGAACTGCAATCCCGCCACGCTCTTGGCGCTGTTGAGGTAGCCGGTGGCGTGCTGGAAGTTCGGGTCCGTGACCGCCCCACCAAAGCTCCACAACCAGGGAAGGATATTCCAGGCATCCAGGCCGCCCTCGGCGTAGCCAAAGACGTTCTTTCCCAGGCTGGTGATCTTGGCCGCGTCGGCCATGAACTCATCAGTGGTCGCGGGCGGGCGGCTAATCCCAGCTTTGGCGAAGAGAGCCTTGCTGTAGATCATGACCCGAGTGTTGGTATCCAGGGGAAGACCATAATAGTGGCCCTTATAGTAGGTGGTGGAGAGGGGGCCGGCGTAGAATTGGTTCTTCCGCTGGGCGACGATGTCGTCGGTCCTGGTAATGGCGCCGATTTTCGCCAGTTGAGGCACCCATATGATGTCCGACCGGACGACATCAGGGCCACTCCCCCCGGCCACGGAGGCCACCAGCTTCTGCAGCAGCGAAGAATAGGGAATATTCTGGCTGTACACGGTAACGTTGGGATACGCCTTCTCGAAAGCGGGCAGCACCTTGGTGATCAACTCGGTGTTCTCGGGGGTTACGGTGGTGTAGGCATTCCAGAAGACCACATCACCGCTGATCGAGGTGTTACCGGTGGACGCGGCCCGAGCTGCGTGTAATGAGCCGCCCACGAGACTTACGGTCAGAGTGGCGGCGAGCGCCGCGCCCGCCAGGCGCCGGTAGCCGGCAGAGGGAAGTACGTTCGACATGAATGCGACTCCTTACGTTCCGATCCTCAAACTGCGTGGCATCGTACGGTTGAACTTGATCCTCTCTACCGATCGCGGCTCCCTATCACCCCCTTTTCCGCGCCCGGATCCGCCGGGAGGCGAGCAACGTGTCGATCACCGGTTCCTCGCCGGTTTCATAGATAGGAGGGCGGAAGACCTCGCGGAGCATCAGGCTGGCCGCCCCGCGCGCCCATTGCACCTCGGTGGTCTGGCGCACGGAGAGCGGAATATCCTCGCCGCGGCGGCCAAACAGATGCTGGGGTAAGGCGGAGCGCATGGGCTCGATGATCAGATCGCCCGCCCGCAGTCCCTCGCCGCCAATCAGCAAGAGAGCCGGATCGAAGATATTGACCAGGTTGGCCAGCGCGACCCCGAGCGCAGTCCCCGCGCGGGCAAAGATCCCGCGGATCCGCGCGTCGTCTGCCCTGGCGCGGGCGACCAGGGCGCTCATCGCGGTCTCGACCTGGTGACCCGGATCCTCCCCAATCGCGGCCCGCAGGATTCCGTAGTCCGAGGCAACCGCCTCCAGACAGCCGCGTTTCCCGCAGTTACAGAGCGGGGCATCCGCGGAGGTGTCCACGGTCATGTGGCCAAACTCACCCGCTCCTCCGTGCGCGCCCCGATAAATTTCGCCCCCAACCACCACCCCCAGGCCGATACCGCGCCCAACCGTCACCAAAAGAAAATCGGCCACGTCGCGGCCGGCCCCGAAGTGACGCTCGGCCACGGCGAGGGTGTTCACGTCATTGTCGACCCGGACTTGCAGCCCGAGCACGAACTCCAGAGCGGGGCCGATCTCAAAGTCTTTCCAGCCAAGAATGGCCGAGTAATGGCAGACCCCACGAGATGAATCAACAAGGCCGGAGATCCCAACCCCTATCCCCAAAATGCCCACTCGTGAAACACGGGCTTGCTCGATGCAACGATCGATCGCCTGGGCAATTAAGGCGACCGCCTGGTCGGGCTCGACCCCACCAGGGAGTGGTTCCTCACGGGAATGCACGACCGTACAGGCCAGGTCGCATAGCACGACGGTCATTCCGTCCTCGCGCAACTTCACCCCGGCGACGTGCCCAGCGGCTGGATTAATGGTCAGATGCACGGGGCGGCGGCCGCCGCTGGATTCCTCGCTCTGCGTTTCGGTCACCAGGCCCGCCCGGACGAAGTCGCCCACGATATGGGTGACGGTGGCCGCTGGAAGTCCTCCCTCGCGGGCCACGTCGGTCCGTGAAATAGGACCGTGGGCGGCGATCAGGTTGAGGACAATGCTGCGATTGAGATCGCGCAGCAGCCGTTTACTGCCGGTTCTCGTCGCTATCATACTAACTTATTTCAGTAACGCAAGTAACATGCGGGGCATCATAACGTGTCTCGGGCCGGCCGTCAAGGGGGGTGGCAATCGGCCAGATTGGTCCGATCCGACCGATCCGACCGATCTGGCCGATTGCCGTGCTACCGTGGGTCATGCGGATGCAGGCGCGGGATCGGCACGCGCCCCGGACCAGTTTGACCGGGCGGGGGCGCTGGTCCATACTGATAACGTTAGGTGACCCATGACCACGATCAACGTCGCTCCGAGCGCGTTCTCGGAGCAAGCGACCATGCATGGCCCCACGTCGTGGTGGGATTGAGAGGGAGTCGCATGTCAACCAAAACCGCCGGTCTGCGCGATGTCATCGCCGCCACCTCCTCCATCTGCAATGTCAACGGCACGGAGGGGAAGCTCATCTATTTCGGCTACGACATCGCCGATCTGGCCGAGCATTCCACCTTCGAGGAAGTGGTCTACCTCCTCTGGCACGGTGAGTTGCCCACCAAGAGCCAGTTGGCCGAGCACAAGAAGGCAGTCATGGCCGACGCCGCCTTGCCGCCGCCGGTCCTGGACCTCCTCCGCGGCTTTCCCCGCGATGCCTCGCCCATGACCGTGCTGCGGACCACCGTCTCCGCCCTGGCGATGTTCGATCCCGCCGCCTCGGATAATGCCCCCGAGGCGAATGTGCGGAAGGCTCGCCTGCTTACCGCCCGCATCCCCTCGATCGTGGCGGCCTTCCACCGCCTGCGCAATGGCGAGGAGCCGCTGGCCCCGCGCGCCGATCAATCCCTGGCCTGGAATCTTCTCTACATGCTCCTGGGTACGGAGCCCGATCCGCGGGACGCCCGTGTGATGGACGTGGCCCTTATTCTCCACGCCGACCACGAACTGAATGCCTCGACCTTCGCGGCCCGCGAGGTAGCTTCCACCCTGGCCGACATCTATGGCGCGATCACGGCGGCGGTGGCGACGCTCGCCGGTCCCTCGCACGGAGGGGCGAACGAGAAGGTCATGCGGATGCTGGAGGCCATCGGCACGCCCGATCGCACGGAAAGCTGGGTGACCGAGGCCCTGAACAATCATGGGCGGATCATGGGCTTCGGCCATGCCGTCTATAAAACCGAGGATCCCCGAGCCACCGTGCTCCGCCGCCTCTCGCGCGAGACGGGCGAGCGGGCCGGCGATACGCGGTGGTACGAAATCTCCACCCTCATCGAGCGGCAGGTGCGGGAAAGCAAGGGCCTCTACGCCAATGTTGATTTCTACTCAGCCTCGGCGTACCATGCGCTGGGAATCCCCACCGACCAATTCACCCCGATCTTCGCCTGCAGCCGCATCGCGGGCTGGACCGCCCATGTGCTGGAGCAATACGCCAATAACCGGCTGATGCGCCCGCGGGCCGAATACGTGGGACCCAGCCCCCGCTCCTATGTAGGGATCGACCGCCGCTAATCTAGCCATTCTCGCCTCCATGCCCGCGGAAGCTGCTCCTTTGGGAGCAGCTTTTGTGATCCGTCCTCTTGCATTCTCCCCCATGAGCATAGTATGTTTCATGCATGATGGCGCTTGTGTAGTGCCCTATGTCTAGGTAGGGCCCGTGCCAGGGTGAGAGCCGGAGGGAGCCCATGAGCTCGGAATCGAGAATGGTCGAGCCGGCGCGGCCGGCCGCCGAAGGACAACGCATCCTCCAGGTCCGGCTTTCCGCCGATCTGTATGAATGGCTGCGGACCACCGCCTTCTATCAACGGCGCAGCATGAACGCGCTGGTGAACGAGGCGCTGGAGCAATTGCGTCGGGACGCCGAGCCGTCCTGAACCCGTTCGCAATAGGGCCTCCGGCTGAGGCCGGATGGCAGGAACGAGTCGGCTGAGGCCGGGTGTGGCCAATGTCATCAGCGCGTGGGCGCGACCTCAGTCGCCTTTCTGTTTCACGGGATTATCGGACCGATCCGTCCGATCAGACTGATCGGACGGATCGGTCCGATAGTTCCGTTCCCGCCAGCGGGCACTTTCGGGTCATGGCCCAGGGGTGACGGTCGGCAGAAGCGCGAGGTTGGGGGTGGCCGTCCGAGTGGGGCGGGCGGTGCGGGTCGCGGTGGGTGTCCTGGTATCGCTCGGACGGACGGTCGCGGTGGGCGTGCGCGTGGAGGTGGCCGTAGGCGTGGCCGTCCTGCTGGCGGTCGGCGTATGGGTGGGTCGGGGCGTCCTGGTGGCGGTTCGTGTGGAGGTGGGCCGGGGAGTACGAGTAGCGGTCGGCGTCTGAGTAGGCCGGGGCGTCCTGGTGGCGGTCGGCGTCTGAGTGGGCTGGGGGGTCCGAGTAGCGGTCGGCGTAGGGGTAGGGCGGCGGGTGCTTGTGGGCCGCGGGGTCGGACTCGGAACGTTCGTGGGGCGCGACGTGGAGCTTGGCCGGGGAGTGGCGGTTCGGATCGGGGTCCGCGTGGGCGGAGGGGTGCGAGTGGCCGTAACAGTGACGCTTGGGGTAGTGGTCGCGGTATCCGTGGGAGTGCTGGTCGCGGTAAGGGTGGAGGTCGGTGTGCCGGTAAGAGTGGGAGTCGGCGTATCGGTCGGCACCGGCAGATCATGCAGGACACGAGCCAATTCCAGGGCGGCCCGCCGAGCCAGGGATTGAGCGGCCGCCGCGCTCATCGATGAGGAAGAGGGCCGCGTGGGGCGCGTGGGCAGCGGCGTGGGGCGGCGAGGCGTTGGGGTCGCCAGGGCGGTCGCGGTTCGGCTGGCGGTCGGGGTGATGGTCGCGGTCCAGCTCGGGGTAGCGGGAGGCGGCGCCAATGGCGCGGCGCTGACCGCGATAACCGGGCTTGTGTCCGCTTGCCGGGCGGCGGCCGCCACGAGAATCTCCTCGCCCGTGGCGGCGCTGGGTACGATCAAGGCTTTCAACGCCAATTGCTCGGCATGGCCCGGCGCGACCGTGGCGAGTACCAGGCCCTGCTGCAAGGCGCTCAATCCCTGGCGATCGGCGACACTGGATTGATTCCGCGTGGTGCTGCCCAAGAGGTACGCGGCAGTGGTCGGCAGGGTTACGCGCACCGAAACCCCGTGCGCCGCCACGTCACCGCGCACTCCCAGGATGATCGTATAGGTGACGACTTCCCCTGGGTAGAGGATGTGCTGGTTCCCCTGGATCGAGAGCTGAAGCACCGCGTCCGGTGACGCCTTCCGCCGCACCAACAGCACGGTTACCAGTATGATAACGAGACAGATCAGGGCCACGCCCAGGGGCGCCCAGCGGCGGAACGGCCACCGCCCCGGGTTTCCGCCAACCACGGGGGAGCCAGGGCGCGACCAGGGAACTTGGGGATCCAATCCGCCGTCGCCTCCGATCCTTCTCGTTCTTCTCGCCCTTGAGGTTGAGACGCGGCCCGCGAGCGGTATCCTGGAAAATATACCTGGTTGATAGACTGAAGATCGCGGACTTGGGTGGATGGGAACGGAGTGATCATGAAGGCAGCGGTACAGCGAGTCCATGATGCTCTCCTGGCGCGGGGCGTGGAACCGCGGATCGTGGAGTTCAGCGAGAGCACGCGGACGGCGGAGGAGGCGGCGCTGGCCATCGGTACCACCGTGGAGCGGATCGTGAAGTCGTTGGTCTTCGCCTCCGATGACCAGCCGATCCTGGCCCTGGTCTCAGGCGGCAATCGAGTAGCCACCGCGCGCCTGGCCGAGGCGCTGGGAGCCCCGGTGCGCCGCGCCGATGCCGAGATGGTACGCGCCGCGACTGGATTCGCGATTGGCGGCGTCCCGCCGCTCGGCCATGCCACGGAACTCACGGTGGTGCTGGACGAGGACTTGCTGGGCTATGATCTGGTCTACGCGGCGGCGGGCACCCCGAACACCGTATTTCCTATCACTCCCGAGGAACTGCTCCGCGTTACCAGGGCGCGGGTAGTGACGCTCAAGGAGCGCGGGGCATAGATGATCCCGTTTCATGCCCACGGTCAATCACCTGAGATCGCCTGACAATCAGAAACGGGATCGATTGAGCAAACATGCATCGCGCGCCCTATCCGCGCGCCGGAAGAGAACCAGGGGCCGGCCCACACGTCGCCCGAGCGCCTGGTCGGGGCTCGCGCGGCGTGGCAAGCACGGCTGGCTCCGCCTGGCCGCCATGATCCAGTGGCGCCCAGGGGCCAGACGGAGGCGGCGCGCGGTCACGCCGCGCTACCCTCGGGGCGTTCCCCCAGCGGCCCGGCAGATCGTTCTGGTCGTGGTGAGCCTCGCGGTCGCCTGGTGGTTGCTGGTCGCCCTGGCGCCAAGCCAGAACGGCACCGCGCCGGGCCGAAGCGGCCTGGCGCCCGTGCTTCCGCACGCGCCGGCCCTGCCGCCACCGCCCAACAGCAGCCCTCTGGCGGTCGCCCTGGAGGGCCAGCCCAGCCTGGACGCGGATCGGGTGAACGGTATCCTTGCCGCCTATGGCTCCCCCTTGCGGGGGCAAGGGAAAACCTTGGTGGCCCTGAGCGCCCGCTACAAGGTGGATGACGCGGTGGCCCTGGCCTTCTTCGTCATGGAAAGCCGGGCCGGCACCCAGGGCGAGGCCGTGCTGACCCATAGTTTTGGCAACCTGCGCCCCATGCCGGGCGCCCCCTCCGTGGATGGCTATCGCTATTACGATTCCTGGCTGGAGGGGGCGACCGAATGGTTCCGGCTGATCCGCTCGCTCTATCTTGATACCCTGAAGTTGGATACGGTAGAGGCGATCGTCCCCATCTACGCGCCATCCGCCGACAACAATCAGCCGCCGGTGATGGTGGCGGGCATTCACCAACTAGTCGCCTGCTGGCGCGGCGACGTGGCTGCCTGCCCCGAGACGCCCGAGGCCGTGCGCGCCCTGGTGACGGGGTAGGATACAGTAGATAGGGATAGGGGAGGCATCCTATGCTCGAACATGATGATTTGGTGGAGGAATACCGCCAAGCGGCCCTGGATGTGGAAGCCGAGAAGGAAGCCCTGGAATGGATTGAGGCCCATGTTGGCGAGGCGCTTGATTGATGCCTAGACTCCTCTCTATAGTCCCCCACAGCCACTGGGATCGCGAATGGTACCAAACCTTTCAGCAGTTCCGCCTCCGTCTGGTGGCGCTGATTGATACCCTGCTGGACACCCTGGCCGCCGACCCGGCCTATACGCACTTCATGCTCGACGGGCAAACGGTGGTACTGGAAGACTACGCGGCGATCCGCACCGAGCGGGTTCCCGAGTTGCGCGCCGCTATTGGAGCCGGACGGGTCTCGATCGGCCCCTGGTATGTCCATCCGGACGAGTTTCTGGTCAGCGGCGAGGCCATCGTCCGCAACCTACTCATGGGGGCGCGCCTCTGCGAGGAGTGGGGCGGAAGGATGGCGGTCG
>JANWHO010000014.1 GCA_025450375.1 Chloroflexota bacterium | reverse complement strand
GTTTCGCGATGTGGGTACAGCCGCGAACTGGTGCTGATAACACGAACCAGATGCACGAGGGAACGGCGGCGTCACCGTGCGCGGCTCACAGGTCTACGGCGATCGGATTAATCAGCATAAGACGAATTATGCTGACATTCTTCGGGTGAAATCGGCATCGGGAGTGCCTGATCGGCCTGGTGGACTGAATGGTCGCCCCTCCCTCGGGTCCGTTGCCTCCCTGGGTTTTCCACCAAGTGTTCGTTACCGAGGCGAGGAGTACGTATACTTGTTCTAGTTCGGCAATAAATGACGGAGTGGGGTGGATTCGGATGGTACTCTCCGCGCCTTTGGTACCCGAGCACGTAGCGGGATCCGACGCGCCGTCGGTGATCGTGCGCGATCTGCGGAAAACCTATACGGTGGCCGAGCGCGAGGCGGGAGTCGGCGCCTCCTTGCGCAGCCTGGTGCGGCGGACCCATCGCCAGGTTCACGCCGTTGATGGGATCACCTTTACCGTGGCGCCCGGTGAGGTGGTGGGATTTCTCGGACCGAACGGCGCCGGCAAGACCACCACGCTCAAGATGCTCTGCGGACTCCTCTATCCCTCCTCCGGCGAGGTGCGTGTACTCGGCTTTCAGCCCGCCCGCCGTGAACATGCCTATCTGCGGCGCATCACCATGGTCATGGGGAACAAGTCGCAGTTGCAGTGGGATTTGCCGGCATCCGACTTCTTTCAGATCAATCGCGTTCTGTACCGGCTCTCCGACCAGGCATTCCGAGATGCCCTCGACGAGTTGATCGATTTGCTGGACCTTGGTCCACTTCTGAAAAAGCAGGTGCGCTCGCTGAGCCTGGGTGAGCGCATGAAGTGTGAGTTGGCCGCCGCGCTGCTCTACCGGCCCGAGGTGCTCTTTCTCGACGAGCCGACCCTCGGCCTGGACGTCACCATGCAGTCTCGGATTCGCGGCTTCATTTCGGCCTACAACGCTCGCACCGGCGCCAGCGTCCTGCTGACCAGCCACTACATGGCGGACGTCACCGCGCTGTGCCGGCGCGTGATCGTGATCCATCATGGCCGCCTGCTCTATGATGGCCCGCTGGATGACCTCGCCGGCCGGATCGCTCCCTTCAAAGTCCTACGGGTTGACCTTGAGGGCGGCATGATCGTTGCCGATCCCGAGCGGTACGGCACGGTGGAGAGCCAGGAAGGCGGCAAGCTCACGCTGCGCGTACCGAAGGAGCAGGCGCCCGCGATTACCGCGCGTCTCCTGGCGGAACTGCCGGTGATCGATCTGACGGTCGAGGATCCGCCGATTGAGAGCGTAATTGAGCAGGTTTTCGCGGGCGGCGCGGAAGAATCCCCGCCGTGATCGGCGCCCTGCGGATCTATTTGGCTCTTTCCTGGTCGGAGTTCGTCGCCTATCGGGTAGTGTTCTTCCTCTATGCGCTATGGGCCGTCTTCCCCCCACTGATTTACCTGGCGGTCTGGGCCACGATCTCGGGCGGCGGGCCGGTCGGCTCCTTCACTACGGGCGACTTCGTCGCCTACTATTTGGTCTTCATGCTGGTGAACCACCTGGTCGGCTCAATCGAGATCCACACTGCTGAATGGGAGATTCGCCAGGGGAGCATCTCCGCCCGTCTGCTGTTGCCCGTCCACCCCGCCATCCGCCTCCTGGCGAGCAATCTTGGCTTCAAGGCTATCGGGCTCTTCGTGGTGATCCCGGGCATTATCCTGCTGGCCCTCATTTTCCATCCGAGCTTTCACACCAGCCCGGCGGCGATTGGGCTGGCCGTGGTAGCCACCGTCCTCGCGGCACTCCTGCAATTCCTGGTCGGCACCAGCATTGCCTTGCTGGCCTTTTGGATCACCAGAGCGGACGCGGTAAACCAACTGCATGATTCCCTCTTGTTTTTCCTCTCCGGCCAACTCGCCCCGCTGGCCCTGCTTCCCGGCGCCCTCCGAGCGGTAGCCACGGTCCTGCCCTATCGATACATGCTTTCCTTTCCGGTGGAACTGGCTACCGGCAGCCTGGCGCCCGCGGACGTGGCGGCAGGATTTGGCTTGCAGGCATTCTGGCTCGCGGCCGGGTGGGTACTGTTTCAACTGGCCTGGACCCGAGGGCTGCGCCATTATTCGGCCGTGGGGGGATAAGGGCGCGTGCGTACCGTTCGATCCTACCTGGGTATATTCGGCATCTATGTCCGAGTGTCATTTCAGGCCGAGCTTGCCTACCGCGTCAATCTGGTGGTCAACGTCGCGCTTGCCTTGATCGGGTTGCTCAACGCCGTGGCCGGGGTAGCGGTGATCTACTCGCATACCACGACTCTGCGCGGCTGGACTCTGCCGCAGACCCTGCTGTTGCTCGGCGTTTATACCATTGTGAACGGCCTCCTGAACGTCTTCGTGGCCCCGAATCTGGACCAGTTGAGCCAGAATATCCGCCAGGGCACGCTCGATTTTATCCTGCTCAAGCCGGCCGGCAGCCAGTTTCTGGCCAGCTTCCAACGCTGCGTCATCTGGGGCATGACCGACGTGCTGCTTGGCCTGGGAATCATCGCGTACAGTCTGCACCGGCTCAGCGGAGAGAGCGGAGTCGGCGCCGGCTCCCTCGCCCTGTTCGCGATCACCCTTGCGGCGGGGGTGGTAGTCGTCTATTGCCTCTGGATCATGATGGCTACCTTCGCCTTTTGGTTCGTGCGCATCGACAACCTGACGACCCTGCTGCACAGCGTATTTGGCATGGGCCGGTTTCCGGTCGACGCCTATCCGATCTGGCTGCGGCGGATGCTCACCTTTGTCGTGCCGGTAGCCCTGGTCACCACCGTCCCCGCCGAGGCGTTGACCGGCAAACTGGCTCCGCTCATTCCCCTGGTCTCAATCGGCGCCGCCTTCCTGATGGTCTGGCTCTCAACTCGGCTGTGGCGCTTGGGCCTTGGTCAGTACACCAGCGCTTCAAGCTAACCATATGTATCGCGAACACCGACTTGCCCCACTATCATGCTACTGGGACACTGGGATGGACTGAGCAGAGCCGCGCGATGTGCTGTCTAGCGTGAGGGCGGGTAAGAACCATGGAAAAGGCATCCTTGATTGGCAAGCATGTAATGGCGAGCGACGGTGACGCCGGGGTGGTTGAAGACGTGCTCTTCGATTCCGAGGGGAGTCCTCGGTTCCTTGTGGTGCGCGACCGCGGAGTCTTCGGCAGCGACCTGGTGCTTCAATATGGCCGCGGTGTGCTCGATGGCGACATGGTGCGGGTCGCGGCATCCCGCGCCCAACTCGCCGCCGGTGATCGGTATGATTCGGCCCAGTACGGAGAGAGCGCCGGTCTCTTCAGTGCGTTAGCCGAGCGCTATGACTCGACCGAGACAGGAACGGGCGCGGAGACTTCGGAAACCTAGCCCCGATGCCCGCGAGGACGCTTACGACATCCTTGGATCAAGCGCGTCGCGTAGGCCGTCTCCGAGGAAGTTAATACAGAGGATGACGATGGTCAGCGTGAGGCCGGGAGCGATGGCCAACAGTGGCTGGTCGATGTAATGATTGCTGGCCGTGGTGAGCATGTTTCCCCAGGTAGGAATATCGGGCGGCACTCCGTAGCCAAGGAAGTCGAGGGTTGCCTCGGCAAGCATATTGTAGGCCACGTTGAGGGTGCCGGTGACGATTACCACCCCGACCACGTTCGGCAGTAAGTGCCGCCAGATGATGCGCCGGCTTCCCACCCCGAGGGCCAGGGCGCTTTGCACGAATTCCTGCTCCTTCAGCATCAGGAACTCACCACGGACGATTCTGGCCAGATACATCCAGCCAAAAAGCCCGAGAAACAGCACGATCACCAACTCGGAGGCGGGCACCAGGGCAAAGAAGATCAGAAGGAGGAACAACGCGGGGAAGCAGAGCATCAGATCGACAAAGCGCATCAGCAGCGTATCGACCACGCCGCCAAACCAGCCGGCAACCGCCCCGATCAGCACTCCAAGCACGAGTGAGAGCAGTGCCGCCCCGGCGCCGATGCTGAGCGAGATGCGCCCGCCAAAGACCACGCGGCTCAGCACGTCCTCGCCAATGTCGTCCGTGCCCAGCCAATGGGCCGAACTGGGACCGCTGGCGGTCAGGTTATTGATATCCGTCGCGCTTGGATTGTAGGGGGCGATTACCGGCGCGAAGACCGAGATCAGCACCACCACGAGGAGGATCAGCAGGCTGGCCACCGCCAGGCGATGACGGAGGAAGCGGCGGAGCAGCCGGCCGCGCCGCCGTGGCTCGATCGCTTCCGGAGGCAGGCTGGGAGACGATGCGCCACCGCGGGAGAGCGGGGACTCGGATGCATCCCGCGCCGTTAGATCCGGTGGGAAAGTACTCATGAATACTTGATCCGGGGGTCGAGATAACCATAGACCAGATCGGCGATCAGATTCCCCAGCACGATCAGGCAGGCGGAGATCACCAGCAAGCCGAGTTGAATCGGATAATCTCGCGTATTGAGCGAGTCGAAGAACAGGCGCCCCATCCCCGGCCACGAATAGACCGTCTCCACCACCACGGCACCGGTGAAATAACCGGGAATGTCCAGCGCCATCACGGTCACTAGAGGGATCAGCGCGTTGCGCATCGCGTGGACCAGAATCACCCGCCGGCGCACCACCCCTTTGGCGCGGGCCGTGCGAATGTAGTCCTGGCGAATCACGTCAACCAGCGATGACCGCAAATAACGGCTCCAGCCCGCGATGCTGGTGATCCCCAAGGTAAACGCGGGCAGGATAATGTGATGCAGCCCGCTCCAGAAGCTGGGGCCGGTCCGTTCGTCGTAGGCGTCGGCGGCCGGCAGCCAGCCAAGATGCACCGCGAAAAGCAATTGGAGCATCAGCCCAAACCAGAATACCGGCATGGACAGGCCGAAGAATGAGAAGAAGGTGGCGCCATAATCAAAGAGGCTGTAAGGACGGACGGCCGAGAGCACGCCAATGGTGACCGCCAGGATCATCGAGACGAGCAGCCCCGCGCCCATCAAGAGCAAGGTAGCCGGCAAACGGGCCCCTATATCACTGAGGACGGGGCGACCGTCCACGTAGGAGGTGCCCCAATCGCCGTGCAACAGGCCGCCGAACCACTTGAAGAATTGGACGTACCCCGGCTGGTCGAGACCGAGATTATGGGATATTTGCTTGATCTGCGCGTCGGTCGCATGCGGATTGTGAGCCAGAAGGGTCAGCGGCCCGCCCGGAAGGAACTGGATCAGCGCGAAGGACAAGATCGCCACTCCCAATAGGAGTGGGATCGCCTGCAATACGCGACGGAGTGCGTACTTACCCATGCTTCCCCGTTCGGGCCGATTCCCCCTTCATCCCCGCCAGGACACCGAGACGCCAGTCCCAAGGCGGTTCCCGGTAGGGGCACCCCTCGTGGGTACCCTGGTTCGGACAACCGAGGGCACCCACGAGGGGTGCCCCTACAACCGATGGCTGATGTACACCAAGCGGTGCTGGTCGCCGGCTAACTGAGATTCCACTGCGCGATGTTATAGAACTCGTGCGCGAAGGGATTGGGGGCAACGCCATGCAGATTAGTCGGCACAACCCTATACCCCGGCAACCAAAAGAGGAAGATCACCGGCACCTGGGTGGCGAGGAGATTCTGAATCTGGAAGTAGGCCGCGCGCCGCTTCGCGGGGTCCGTGGTCGCCGTGCCGGCGTTGGTGAGTTGATCGATCTGCTTCTGGAAACTGAATTGGTGAAAGTAGCCAAGCGAGTTATTGCCGGCACTGGTTGGGCTGGACGGGATCTGTGAGCTGTTCCAGTACTGCGCATCGTCCGGATCGTTCCCATTGAACCAGGCATAGAAGATGCCGGTCATGGTTTTCGTATAGGTCGGTCCGGTTGGGCCAAAGATCGTGGTGAAGCTCTGCGAGTGAATAGTAACTTGAATCCCCAGCCGGCCCCAGAGATTCTTCAGGATCGGGGCAATCTTCTGGCCGTTATCGTCGCTTGCTCCGATCCAAAAATCGATAGCGAACGGCTGACCATTCTTTTGCAGTACCCCGCCTGGACCCTTGGTAAAGCCATCCCCAGCCAGCAACGCCGCGGCCTTGCTCGGGCTATAGGGGTGTCTCGGGAGGTTCGGGTTGTAATACTGAGTGAAGGCCGGATCGAGGTCGGCATAGGCGATCTGTCCGTGCCCTTTTAAGATGCCCTTTAGCAGCGCCTCCTTGGGGGTGGCGTAATCAAGCGCTTGGCGGACCGCCGTCTCCCGCAGGAAGCCCCATTGCTTGAGGTCGATGTGGTACCAGGCGTTCGCATCGGAGATGAGCACCTGCTTCCCCTGGATCGGCGAGTGGCTGATCTCGTCCGCCACCGCCGCGTTCACCACGCCCGTATCCAGGTCGCCGGTGCGAAGCTGTACGTATTCCGTATTGTTGTTCGGCACGATCTTAAAGATGAATTTGTGGATATGTGGCTGGCCGCGCCAGGAATAGGGATTCGGAACCAGGGTGATATGGTCCCCGGTCTTCCATTCGCTGACCATATAGGGACCGGTGCCGAACGGCTTGCGGTTGAATGCCGCCTTATTGAAGTCGAACCCCGGCTGATCGTAGATATGCTTGGGGAGGATGTCGGTCGGACCGACATAACTGAGGAAAGCAGCATAGACCTGCTTCAGGTGCATCACCACGGTGTAGGCATCGGGCGTGGTGAGTTTGTCAATCTGACTCCAGCCTACGGTTGTGATGATATTGTGCTTCTTATTGAAGATGGCGCCATAGGTATACGCCACGTCGGCGCTGCTGAACGGTTGGCCATCGGCCCACTTCACCCCATGGCGTAGATGGAAGGTCCAGGTCCTGCCATCAGCCGAGGTTGTATACGAGGTGGCCAGGACGGGATACACGTTATTGTGCGTGTCATAATTGATCAGGGTGTCGAAGATGCCGCTCGCTACATCTCCGGTGACCTGGAGGCCGGAGATCAGCGGGTTGAGAGTGTCCGGCTCCTCGGTCGAGCCAAAGATCAGGCTGCTATTGCTGCTCGCCGCGTGGGCATGCGACCCAACCCAACCGCTCACGCCGCTTCCGCTCAACACCAGGAAAGATGAGAGCAAGATAGCGCCTGTTGCTTGTCCACGTCGCCTCATGGTGCCTCCGTGCATACATCGTTTCGATCGTTTCACCAAACCGCCCTCAGGAGTGTACAACAGACCGCAACGCCTGCACAGGCAATTAATATGCCGCGCGGAGGCTGCCGGGGAGCTATTCGCGAGATCCCATCGCTGCCCTGGTCTGGAAGGCGCGCGCACACGAGTCGAGGCTCAGGCATCCACAGCTCAGGGCCTCCCCCAGGAGTTGCCGCATCCCCTCGGCCCGCTCGATCAGCGCCTCCACCTCCTTGAGTTTCGCCGCCGCCAGCACCCGCCATCGGGCCGACGCGGGGACATCGGGGTCGAAACCGTGCATCAAGGTGCTGATCTCCTTGATCGTGAAGCCCATCTCCTGAGCCGTCGCGATCAGGGCCAAGCGGGGCAAGATCGTGGAATCGTAGCGGCGACGACCGTTTATCCTGGCCGGCGCGGGCAACAGTCCGACGCTCTCGTAATACCGGATCGCGGAGGCCCGAATCCCCGCGCGGCGGGCGATAAAGGTGATCGTCAAATCATCCGCCATGGCGCCGTGCCCCTTGACTTCAAGTTCACTTTAAGAAGTACGGTACGTGATGGATGGGTCCGCGAGCAAGCGCGTTCGCGCCATACAGCCGAGAAAGGAAGGACACACGTCATGAACGAGCCACGCCTGGACCAGGCAGCGGGAGAATTGCCCATAGCCTGTACCCTCGAGGGAGCGGATCGGCGGCAGCGCGGCGAGGAGATCGAGCAGCTCCTGCTTGAGGGGAGCCGAGCGGTTCGCCCACTCGCGGACGGCGTCGCCCTCCAGTTTCCCGGAGACGAGATCTGGGCGGCGCGGCTGCTCGCCTTCATCGTCGGGGAGCGCGCCTGTTGCCCGTTTTTCACCTTTGAGTTGCTATTCGAGCCGGACCACGGGCCGATCTGGCTACACCTGCGAGGCCCCGAGGGCGCCACGGATTTCGTGGCTGACCTGCTTACGCGGGTCGAAGTGCAGGAGCATGCGAGGCAGTAGGAATCCCAGGAATTCGTCCGGTCCGCATGTCGATTTGGCGCAATCTTGTTCGACGTTTAGGTAGCGGGACTACCGCGGGCTGGATAAAGGAAAGGGGGAAATGCCACATGCGATACGCGGTGCTCATCTATCGGGATGAAAGTCTTAACTCCCAGTTCGATAGAGAGCAGTGGGACGCTCTCATGAGGCGTTACGACGAATTCGGGATTCGGTACACGGACCACATCCGCGCCAGTGGGCCGCTGCAAGGGATCGCCACGGCGACATCCGTGCAGGTGCGTGGGGGAAGGACGCTCACCACCGATGGTCCGTTCGCCGAGACGAAAGAGCAGCTAGGCGGACTTCTGGTCCTTGAATGCGACAATCTGGACCAGGCGACCGAGATCGCTTCCCACATACCGGACGCGAATCGCGGCTCGATCGAGGTGCGGCCAGTGATGACCTTTGCTTAAGCATGGACAAACAGAAAAACCTCGCATTCTCTCGATCTGGGGCAAATTCACCCCACCGCAACGTCGATTTCGCGAGGCGCCGTTCGACGTATAGATAGCGGGACCTCCGCGCGGGTAAACAGGAAAGGAACGGCTACATGCGTTACGCACTGCTGATCCACGTTGACGAGAAGCTGTATCACCAGATGAGCAAAGAGGAGGGGGATGCCAATCTGGCCGCGTACGTGGCATTCGGCGAGAGGCACAAGGAGAAGATCCTCGGCGGTGACGCGCTCCAAGGCGTGGCGATGGCAAAGACCGTGCAAGTGCGCGGCGGCAAGACCCTTACGACCGATGGGCCGTTTGCCGAGACCAAGGAGCAACTCAACGGATTCTACCTCGTCGAGTGCGGCAATCTGGACGAGGCGGTGGAGTTGGCGTCCCGCATCCCGGATGCCGTGCGCGGCACCATCGAGGTGCGTCCAGTCATGACCTTTAACTAGCATCCCACTCGCTCACCCCATTTCGAGCGACCGCGCCCGGCCACGCGGCATCACCAAGAACGGGCATTCTCCGTCTCGGTGATGCCGCCCCGGTAGGGTACGTGGGGTGCTGCCCCGAGCGAACATTCACTATGCTCCATGCCCTGGCGGCGGCTGGCCGCCGCTTGTCACCCGATGCCTGGAAATGAAGAAAAAGGAGTTCCTTCGATGGCTGCATTCTCCAGTGTCGATCGTGCGCCCGTACCCGCGCCTTTCACCATGCGGGCGATCATTGGCCCTCTTGTGGCGATCATCTTTGGTGTGTTCATGGTGGTCCTGGACAGCACCGCCATGAATGTCGCCTTGCCTGGTCTGGTCAGCAGCTTGCATGAACCGCTGGCCACCTTGCAGTGGACGATCACCGGCTACGTTCTGGCCCAGGCCGCGGTCATCCCGTTGGCTGGCTGGCTGTCCGATCGATTCGGGGCCAAGCGCGTTTTTCTGGGCGCCGTCGCGCTCTTCACCCTCGGCTCGGTTCTCTGCGCCGCGGCGCAGGGCAGCACCATGCTCATTGCCTTCCGCGTACTGCAAGGGCTCGGCGGCGGCATGGGCCTGATGCTGATGACCCTCACCACGCATCTGCTGAATGCCGCGCCGCGGAAGCTTGTGAGCCGGGTCACCTCTCTCACCAACTCCTTGCAGCAAGTCGTCAC
>JANWHO010000013.1 GCA_025450375.1 Chloroflexota bacterium | reverse complement strand
ATCACCACGACCCGATTGGTCTGTTTGACCGAGGCCACGATGGTCTCCTGGTCCTGGGGCGCCAGGGTTCGCAGGTCGATCACCTCCACCGAGACTCCCTCCGCCGCCAGGGCGTCGGCGGCGGCCATTACGACCGGCAGCATCGCGGAATAGGTCAGGGCGGTGACCTGGCTGCCCGCGCGGACGACGTTAGCCTTGCCAAGCGGTACGAGCTGCTCCTCGATCGGGATCGGACCACTGGTGGCATAGAGGCCCTTGTGCTCCAAAAAGAGGACCGGATCATCGGAGCGAATGGCTGACTTTAACAATCCGCGCGCGTCCGCCGGCGTGGCCGGCGCCACCACCCTCAGACCCGGCACATGGGCGAATATCGCCTCCAGGCACTGTGAGTGCTGCGCGGCGGTGCCGGGGCGCGCGCCCTGTTGGGTGCGGAACACCAGCGGCATTTGCACTTGCCCTCCGGTGAGGAACGGCAATTTCGCCGCCTGGTTGACGATTTGATCCAGGGCGACCAGGGTAAAATCGACGAACATGATTTCCGCGACCGGCCGGAGTCCGCATATCGCGGCGCCCACCGCGCATCCGAGAAAGCCGGTCTCAGAGATTGGCGTATCCCGCACCCGTCCGGCGCCGAAACGCGATTGCAGGTCGCGCGTCACCCCGAACACGCCCCCGTAGGCGCCAATATCCTCGCCCAGCAGGATGACCGACGGGTCACGCTCCAGTTCCTCCGCCAGCGCCAGATTGAGCGCCTGGGCATAGGTTAACACACGGGTCGCGGCATCAACCGGGTTCGAGACGCTAGCCGGCGGCATACAGCCCCTCCTCGATCTCGTCCCGGGATGGCCACGGATCCTCAAGCGCCGCTTGTTGCGCCGCGCCCAGCGCCTCCTCGACCGCCTGTTCCTCGGCCTCCAGTCGCCGCGCGAATCCAGGCTGGGCGGCAAGCGACTCGGCCAGCCTGGGTAACGGATCGCGTTCCCGCCAGCGCGCGATTTCCTCGGCCGGACGATACCCCGTGCCGGGATCGCCCTGATAGTGACCGAGGAAGCGGTAGGTGTCCGCCTCCACGTACGACGGTCCGGCGCCCGCGCGCGCCCGCGCTACTGCCGGGGCCACGGCTTCCGCGACGGCCTGTGCATCCATGCCGTCCACCGTGTGCGTAGGCATCCCGTACGCCGCGACCCGCGGGGCAAAGCTGTCGCCCTTAATCATCTGATAGGCCGGCGTCATCTCCGAATACTGGTTGTTCTCGCACAGAAAGATGACCGGTAGATTCCAGATGGCGGCCAAATTGAGCGCCTCGTGCGCGCCGCCCTGATTGAGCGTACCCTCGCCAAAGGTACAGAGGACGACGCGATCGCGGCCCTGATGCATCTGGGCCAGCGCGGCGCCGGTGGCAATTGGCAAGCCGCCGCCGACGATCGAGTTGGGCGGCAGGACGCCATGGCTGATATCGGTCAGGTGCATCGAGCCTCCCCTCCCCTTGCAGAGGCCCGTCCGCCGGCCCAGCAATTCGGCCATCGCGGCCCTGAGATCGATGCCGCGGGCCAATTCGTGGCCATGGCCGCGGTAGGTGGTCACCGTCAGGTCGTCGGGCCGCAGGGCGTCCGCCGCCCCCACGGCCACGGCCTCCTGGCCGACGCAGAGGTGAACCGAACCAGGAATCAGCCCCTTCCGGCTGAGCTCCAGGCATCGCTCCTCGAAGCGCCGGATCAGATACATCCCGCGATAGAGTCCCAGGAGACGCTCACCTGACCATCGCGCGCTCATAGGCGCGCCAATGGCTCGGGAACCACGGCGGCGCCGCGATCGATGGCGGCCAGTACCCGGTCGACCCCAACCGGCGCCGCCCCGAGATAGCGTTCAGGGCGCAAGAGTTCGTCGATCTGATCGGGGCTGAGGTGCGCGCTGACCGCCGGCTCCGCCAGCAGGGCCTCGCGGAACGAGCCGCCGCGCTCGACCACTCCCATGCACACGGTATACACCACCTCGTGCGCCTCCTGGCGGCCGATGAATCGGCCCAGCTCCAGCATGATCACCTCGGACAGGGCCAATCCTCCGGTGATGTCAATATTTTCGCGCATTTTCGCGGTGTTGACCTTGAGACCCTGGGCAACCCGTACCGAATAGGCGAGCGCGCTCGCCGTGAACAAACAGGCGCGTGGAATAAATTCCCATTCCGCTTGCCAGGCGCCCATGTCGCGCTCATGCTCCTGCACCATCGTATCCAGGGCCAGCGATGCGTCCTGCCGCACAATCTTGGCGAGCGCCACGATCAGTTCGCAGATCATGGGGTTGCGCTTATGGGGCATGGTGGAACTCCCCACCTTCCCCATGGCGAACGGTTCCTCCAACTCGCCCACCTCGGTGGCCTGCAAGTGAATCACTTCCAGGGCGACCTTGCCAAGAGTCGCGCAGACCATGCCAAGAATCCCGATGAATTCGGCGAACCCATCCCGCGCCGTGTGCCAGGCAATCGGCGGCACGCCCAGCCCGAGATCCTCCAGCATCAACCGCTGGATCTCCAACCCGTGCGGGCCAAAGGAAGCCAGGGTTCCGGATGCGCCGGCCAGTTGACCGACCAACAAACGCGGTAAACACGCATCCAGCCGGTCGAGATGGCGGCCAAGCTCGGCCACCCACACGGCCACTTTATAGCCAAAGGTGACGGGGGGAGCGTGCTGGCCGTGGGTGCGGCCAGGCATCGGCGTATCGCGGTAGTGGGCCGCGAGGCCGGCCCAAGCGTCGCGTAGCGCCAGCATGTCGCCGCGCAAGAGCGCGCAAGCATCACGAAGTTGCAGCACGATTCCCGTATCCATGATGTCCTGGGTCGTAGCGCCCCAGTGGACGTACGCCCCGGCGGCGCCGCATTGCGCGGCTAGCAGGCGGATCGCGGGAACAAGGGGGTGAAAGGTTTCGGCTATGCCGGTCGCCAGTTCGGCGGCATCCCAGGTGAACTCGGCCCCATGCGTGCTAATCGCCGCCGCCGCTTCCCTGGGGATGAGCCCAGCTGTTGCCTCCGCGCGGGCCAGAGCCGCTTCCGCGGCGACCCAGGAGCGAACCACCGCGGTATCCGCGAAGATCCGGCGCATTGGCTCGGTGCCAAACTGGTCGCCGAACAGGGCCGAGTCGATAAGGTGTACACCCATGCGATTCCATCCAGGCACAATCGGTAACGTTTGCAGATTGAGTGTAGGCCGTGATGCTGGCGCTGTCAATCATACCGTGGCTGGCGCCCGCTTCACCCTGTACTCATGCGAGAGGCGATACACTCATGGCACTCGGACTGGCCTGTCGCGGAGGAGGTCGGAACTGTCCCCTCTCTCTTATCAAGGCGGAAACACGGTTTGTTTATGACGGCGCGGCTCGAATGAGTAGGGATCGGCGCGGTCCAAGACTTGACGAGTGTCGGGCCAACCGCATACAGTGAAACCACTCAAAAGTGCAAACGATGTCGATATGCGAGCCGGTTCGCGACAGGTGGTGTCGGACGGTGAGGGACCGCGGAAGGAGGACACGACGGCGAGGCGTTCCCCGCGGGGTTTGACCTTCTCTAGTGGGCGGCAATTTATTTCTGAACCGGGACAGTCATGGAAAAACGCACGAAAATGCGCGGCGCCGCCGTAGGCGCGATGCTGGCTCTGACCATCGCCGGGGTTCCGGCGGCCACGCACGCGGCGCACCCACAGGGGACGGTCACGCTCAACATGTGGGCCTGGGCGGATCGGAACCTCTGCGCGCAGGACTTTCAAAACTCTCACCCCGGGGTTAAAGTCGTTTATACAACCCAGCTCGCCCCTATTCCCAAGCTCAACGTGCTCAAGCGCGCCGGCGGCGGCAGCGGGTTCCCGGATGTTGTGTTCGACAACGTCGAATACGCGGCGAACTACTACCAACTCGGCCTCACCACCGATCTCTCCGCTCTGGTGCCGGCGGCCGTACGCGCGAAGTACGCGCCCGGTACCCTGGCGCCGCTCACCCTGGGCGGCAAGCTGATCGGGGTGCCGCACGACATGGCCGCCTGGGGCATCTGGTCGAACGTCAACACCATCAAGGCGGCCGGCCTCAAGATCCCTACGTCGTACGATCAGGTCTATGCCGACGCCGCGACCCTGGCGAAGACCAAGAAATACGCGATCGGCTGGCTTGGCGCCGACAACTGGGCCCTTGAAGGGCTCGCGTGGGCCAACCACGCCAAGTGGTTCGCCCTGAACAGCGACGGGAGCTGGACGGTCAACATCGCCACGCCCCTGACCGAGAAGCTGGCGACCCAATACGTGACCGCGGTGCGGAGCGGCGGCGTCCTTCCCGACGATCCTACCAAGCCCGTCTCCGGTAAGGCTTTCTCCCAGGGCACGGTACCATACGCGGTCGGCCCGAACTGGCTGGGGGCCTATGTGATCAAGCCTAGCTATCCCAAGCAAAAGGGTCAGTGGGCGTTTACCGCCTCGCTGCCTTCGGTCGGGTGGTGGGGCGGCGGCGCCTTCTACGTCCCGCCGCAAAGCAAGCACCTCGCCCTGGCGCAGCAGCTTGCCGTCTATTGCAGCACCTCGCCAACCTTCCAGCACCAGGCGGCTACCGTACCATCCTTTACCGGGGTGTACAATGTCGCGGGCGCTTTCCAGCCCGACCCGTATTTCGCTAATCCAACCGAAGTCGCCAAGCAGTTGGCGCTCTCGGCGCAACGCACGGGAACGGGTTGGATTTACAGTCCAAACCAGGCGTATGTTGACCTACAGGTCACTGCCGCTACCAGCAAGATGATCAACGGCGCGAACGTGCATTCTACCTTGCAGCAGTTGCAGAGCCAGGTGATTTCAAACCTGAAGTTGCAAGGCGTAAAGGTCAAGTAAATCGGCCTGCTCGTCCGGTCGGCGCCGCCATTCCGCGGCGCCGACCGCTTGCCCTGGGATCACATACACCGGCTAGCGCACGCTGCTTCGTTCTGGTATACCTGGTCGAACGGGGGACAACCGCATGGCGACCACGGACACATCGGCTCAGACGCAGGGAACGCTCATCCCTCGCCCCGGCTCCAGGCACCGGCGCTCGGCCCTGGCCGGCGTCCGTGTAGCACCCTGGGTGTTTGTCGCGCCCTTCTTCATCCTGCTCTTCGCGTTCAGCCTCGGCCCGGCTTTGTACTCGTTGTACAACAGCCTGCAATCCGATCAGACCGGTCAGTTTGTCGGCCTCAACAACTACGGCGCGGTGATCAACGACTCGGACTTCCAGGCGGCAGCAGGGGTAATTTGGCGGTGTGTCTACACCTTGGCGCCGCTCTTTTGCATCATCGCCACGGTCGTGGCCCTGATCCTCGATAGCAAGGCCGGCTGGGGCAAGGGCCTGATCAAGCTGCTCATCTTTCTTCCGTTTGCCATTCCCGCCACCGCCTCGACCATTTTGTGGGCATTCAACTTCTCGCCCGATTCCAGCGTGTTCGGTCCGCTCCTGCACCGCATCGGCGCCCAGGATCTTCTCTTTTTCTCCACCCCAACCACCTTGCCCTACGCGATCATGAACATCGTGGTGTGGCAGAACGTGGGGGCGTGGGTGATCGTGCTGACCGCATCGCTTGCCGGCATACCGCAAGAGTTGGTGGAGATGGCGCGGATCGAGGGAGCAGGGGCACTGGGCGTGGTCCGGCACATCAAGCTTCCGCTTCTCTTGCCGGTCCTGGTGCTGATGGTGGTCAGCGTGACCAGCTATGTCTTGACCTTGATTACGGAACCATACCTACTACAGAATACCTTATCGATATCCGCGACCTTCACGCCCAATATGTGGGCCTACAATATCAGCTTCCAATCCGGCTTTTTCAACCTGGCGGCGGCGGCGGCGATGCTGCTGCTCTTCATCGCCTCCATTTTCGCCATCCTTTTTGTCTGGCGTTCCGGCATCTATCAGTTGCAAGAGCGCGACTAGCACGGGGGACGATGGAGATGCGAAACGTAATGCCGCCAAAGCAGGCCACGGCCACCAACTATCGCCTTCGCCGCCGCCTGACCAATCTCGGGGTAACCGCGGTACTCGCCGTCCTGTGCTACTACTTTCTCGCCCCAGTGCTGTGGCTGATCGTCGCGAGCATGAAGACGAAGGAAGACGTATTCGCCTCGTCACCGTTGTGGTTTGGTTCGTCGTTTCGCCTCTGGGACAACGTGACCCATGTGCTGAACTACAACAGCTCGATCTTCCTGACCTGGACGAAAAACTCGCTGCTCTACACGATCCCGAGCGTCGCGATCGTCATCGTGACCAGCGCGGCCGCCGGTTTCGGTCTGGCGAAGTATCGCTTCCGCGGCCGTACGACGCTGCTGTTCATCACCATTATCGCCCTGTTGATTCCGTCTACCACCCTGGCGGTGCCGATCTATCTGGAAGGCTCGAAGCTCGGCATCGTGAACACGCCCTGGGGGGTGATCCTGCCGACCAGCGCCAGCGCCTTCGGTGTCTGGCTCTGCTATAGCTTCTTCAGTTTCCAGTTCAGCGGCGAGATTATGCAGGCGGCGCGCATTGACGGCGCCAATGAATACCAGATCTTTGGCTTCATCGCGCTCCCAACCTCCCGTGGCGTGCTGGCCACGGTGGCGATGCTCACCTTCGTCAGCAACTGGAACAACTTCTTCCTCCCTTTCTTGATGGAGGCGCGAGACGACCTGATGCCGCTGCCGGTAGGATTGGGCAACATGGCAGCCCAGACCGCCCTGGGCAGTCAGGCAAGTTCAGCGGCCGGCTCGGCGATCAGCATCATGGACGTGATCACCGGAGCCTTCCTCATCGCCCTGCCTGTGGCCATCCTGTTTGTCGCGGTCAGAAAATACTGGGCGGCCGGGCTGCTGGGCGGCAGCTTGCAAGGCCAATAGGCAGGCCGCGGCCGGTCCTTCGCCAACCCACTTCAGGAAACGGCCAGGGGGCGGGTTGACTCGCGCGTGATCAGTTGCGCCTGGTAGCGCGCGACGATAGGCGCCGTGTCGTAGGCGGAATTGGGGCCGTCGAGCAGACGGATCCGTTTCAACAACAGGTGCGCCGCCGCCATGGCCATTTCCTGGATGGGCAACGCGAGCGTGGTGAGCGCGGGCCGAAGCAACGCGAACCAGTCGGCGTTGCCGAAACCGACCAGCGAGATGTCCTCCGGTACGCGGAGGTTCTGGGCGGCGAGCGCCTGCAAGGCGCCGATCACCAATTCGTTGCTGGTGGCGATGAGGGCGGTCGGCCGGTCGCGCCCTCCGAGCAGGGCGCTGGTCGCCACGCGCGCCGCATCCCGCCGATAGGGGCCGGATTGAATGATCGCCGGATCGATCGAGACTCCCGCTTGCCCGAGCGCCTGGCGATAGCCATCGAGACGGAGGCGCGACGTACTGAACGTACTTGGTCCGGTCAGGACCGCGATCCGGCGATGCCCGAGACCGAGCAGGTGCTCCGTACCTTGCCTTCCGGCATCCACATCGTCAATCAATACCGCGTCGTCCCGCGAATTAACGCCGTGGCGAACCAACTCGATCACCGGCATGGCGGACCGGAGGCCTGGCATGCCATGGGCGGGTCCCAGTTGGGGGCTCGGCACCACCACCATCCCCGCCACGCGCTCCTCTCGCAGGAGGCGCCGCTGCGCCGCTTCGATCGCCGGGTCGTCGCCCGTGACACAGAGAATGACCTGATAGCCGGCCGCTGCCAGGGTCGCCTGAACCTGGGTGGCCGCCGCCGCGTAGTAGTCGTTCATGATGTCCGGTAAGATGAGTCCGATTACCCGGCGGCGCTTCGTCTTGAGGCTCCGGGCAAGGCCATTGGGCTCGTAGCCAAGCTCCCCCGCCCGCGTCAGAATCCTCGTCACCTGGGCACGGGTGGACGCCCGCTTGAACTCCCGACCGCTCAGGGCTCGCGACACCGTGGATGTGGAGAGCCCCAGGCTGTCCGAAAGCTCCTTCAGCGTGACGCCCATGCACCCTCCCGTATCATCCGCGCGCCTGGCGGTCGCGACAGGTAGCCGGCCCGCGATCCGCCGGACCATTCTATTGGTAACGATTGCAAAACTATGTTACCATGGCTCCGCGCTCAACGACAGATGACAGGCCCAAGGAGACGCATGCCAGACTCCTCGTTCATAGCGCGTGCAAGGCTTGGGTGCGCGCCAACCCTGTATTCTCGCAATCGTTCCCGCAAGCAGCGGCATAGCGCCGGTGGAGTAGCGTGATGGCCACCAGGAAGATCGATACCCACCAACACTTTTGGAATCTGGAAACCGGTACGTACCCATGGTTAACCTCGGAATTTGGACCACTATTCCGCACCTATGCGCCACCTGAGTTGGAGCCTCAACTCCACGCCGCGGGCATAGACGCCACCGTCCTCGTGCAAGCGGCGAACTCCTACGAGGATACCGACGCGATGCTGCGGCAGGCCGACCAGTACCCCTGGATCGGGGCGGTAATCGGCTGGGCACCGCTCCTGAAACCAGCTGAGGCGGCGGAAGCGCTCGACCGTTACCGGGAACACCCGAAGTTTCGCGGCATCCGCCACTTGATCCATGACGAGCCGGATCCCGATTGGGTGGTGCAGGGCCAGGTGCTCCGCGGGCTGCAAACCGTGGCGGACCGCAAGCTCATTTTCGAGGTAGTTGCCGTCTTCCCGCACCATCTGAAGCACGTGCCCACCCTGGCGTCGCTCTTCCCCGAGCTCACCTTGGTTATCGATCATCTGGCCAAGCCGCCGATCAAAGCCGGAGTGATGGAGCCGTGGGCGAGCCAATTGGCCGAGGCCGCCCGGTACCCGAACGTCCATGCCAAGATTTCCGGTCTCAATACCGCCGCCGACCCCGAAAACTGGTCGGCGGCGACCCTCAAGCCCTCTATCGATCATGCCTTTGATTGCTTTGGCGCTGATCGCCTGATGTTCGGGAGCGACTGGCCGGTGTGCGTGCTAGCTGGCGACTACGGGCGGGTATGGGCCGAGACGAATCGCGCCCTGGCCGGGCGGACCGATCAAGAGATCGCCGCGGTGCTGGGCGGGACCGCCGAGCGTATCTACCACATCTAAGCGGAGGGGCGCATGCAACGCTATTGTCAACTGATCGGGATCAAGGGGGACCAAATCCCCGAGTACGAGCGGCTTCACGCGGCGGTGTGGCCGGAGGTGCTGGCCACCATTCGGGACTGCAACATGCGGAACTACTCGATCTACCGGCACGACACGATGCTGATTGCCTATTTTGAGTATCACGGCCAGGATTACCCGGCGGACATGGCGAAAATGGCCGCCGATCCCAAGACCCAGGAATGGTGGGCGCTTTGCAAGCCGATGCAGCAGCCGCTCGCCGGCGCTAAGCCGGACGAGTGGTGGACGTCCGTCCCCGAGGTCTTTCATACCGATTGATCGCTCGCCATCAAGTGCCCGCCGTTGGGGCATGTCGTGACGCGGAATCACGAATCGCCATTCACCGGACCACCTGCGGGATGACCGTGACGGAGGAACAAGACACCATGTCAAGGATCGTGCGAGCCGAAGCCTATCTGTGCGACATCCCGGTTGAAACCCAACGTACCGATGCCATCCAATCATTCCTGAAACAGGAAACGATCTTTGTTGAGATTGAAACCGAGGCTGGCCTCACGGGGACGGGCTATTCCTATACGATCGGGACCGGCGGGCGGGCCGTCCTTGCCTTACTGCGCACCGATCTCCTGGATCTTCTGCTCGGTGAGGACGCCCGTCAGGTCGAGGCGCTCTGGGGGAAACTCTTCTGGGCGACCCATGCCACGGCGGTCGGGGCGATCACCAGTCTGGCCCTGGCCGCGGTAGATACCGCCTTGTGGGATCTCCGCTGTCTCTCGGCCGGTCAACCGCTCTGGATGGTGGCTGGGGGCGCCCGTCCGAGCGTACCGCTCTATGACACGGAAGGCGGCTGGCTGCATCTTTCGACCGAACAATTGGTGGCGGGAGCGCTGCGGTCCCAGGCGCAAGGCTGGCCAGGAGTCAAGCTCAAGGTCGGCAAGCCACATCTGGCCGAGGACGCGGAGCGCTTGACGGCGGTGCGCGCGGCGGTCGGCCCTCGAATGCACATTATGGTCGACGCGAATCAGTCGATGACCGTGGCGAGGGCCAGACGCTGGGCGCGCATGTTGGAGCAGGCCGATGTCTATTGGTTCGAGGAGCCGCTCCCAGCCGAGGACCTCACGGGGCACGTCCAACTCGCCGCCTCCACCAGCGTGCCGATCGCGGTTGGTGAGAGCATCTATTCGCTCAGCCACTTCCGGGAATATCTTGCCGCCGGGGCGGCAACGATCGTGCAAGCGGACGCGGCGCGCATCGGTGGCATCACGCCCTGGTTGAAAACCGCCCATCTGGCTGAAGCGTTCAACGTGCAGGTCGCGCCGCACTTTCTGATGGAGCTACACGTCAGCCTGGCCGCCGCGGTCCCAAACGCTCTTTACGTCGAATACATTCCGCAATTGCGGGCGGTGACTACCCGGGAGGTGGCGATCGTCGATGGCCATGCCATCGCGCCCTCCGAGCCCGGCCTGGGCATCGCGTGGGATCGCGAGGCCATCGCGCGGCTGCGGGTTCTCTAATCCCGGCCGCGATCCGCCAAGACGCCGGCGGATCGCCCGGTCACCAGGCGCCAAGACTGATAACAGTATCGCGGGGAGCGTGCCGAGCGCGTATCTCGATTGCCGGTCGATGCGTCACCAGGCGCTTACGGTCTGCCGTACCGACTCATCCGCCCAGTGCTGATAAATGCGGCTGGTCTGTACGTTGCTGTGCCCGAGGAAGGTGGCAATCCCTTCCAAGCCCAGGCCCTCGCGGGCGGCCCGCGTGCCCGCCGCGTGGCGCAGGGCATGATAGCCGCGGTAGCGCAGCCCAGCTTTCCTCGCCAACCGTTCGATCCGTTCCCGGACCACGTCCGCGGTGATCGGCGCCACTCGCTCCTCTCCCTTGCCAGGCCCGAGGGCGAGGAGGGCCGCCCGAAGTGACCCCGAAAGCGGCACTACCCGGCGTTTGCCGCCCTTGCCGGCCTCTACCACCAGCCGCCCAGTCGCGAGGTCGACGGCTTCCCACCGCACGGCGCATGCCTCCGCCACCCGCAGGCCGGCATGGGCGCCCAGCAAGACGAGCACCTGGTCGCGCACGGAGGCGGCGCCGAGCAGTTGGGCTATCTCCTCGGGAGTATAGGGACTGCGTTTATCCCAGGGCGCGGTGCGGTCGGGCGCCGCCCGCGTGTCGGTAAAGGGGTCGGCGGCGGTGGCCCGTGTCCAGCGGAGAGCCCGATAGAGCAGCCGCCCCCCGGCCAGGCGCACCCGCGCCGTGCTGGGACTGGCCCCGCCGGTCTCCAGGGCGCGCAGCCAGATGGTGGCCGCCTCCTGCCCAGGGTGGAGCAGGTTTTCCTCGCGCCAGGCCGCCACCAGGGCCAGGATGCCGGTCCGGTAGGCCCGACGGGTATGGGCGCTGACCGTGGCCCCGGCGCTGCCGCGCAAGGTGAGGTAGGCATCGGCCAACGCGGCCAGGGCCCTGCCGTCGTGAGCCACGGCGGCGGCGCTGGCTCGGCGGCGCCGTTCGTCGGAGGCCAGGTCGGCCCAGGCACGCGCCTGGCCCAGGGCATCGCCGGCCACGGCGGGCAGGAGCGCGGTTGATGGAACGGCGAGGGGCGCGGCGGTGGTGGACATCGGCGGCCTTTCATGTGCATGCGACGCGTCCAGCTTACCACGCCTACCCCCTGATAACTATACTTATCGGGGGTAACCCTCGCCGAGGGACGCCGATTTATCGCGGAGT
>JANWHO010000012.1 GCA_025450375.1 Chloroflexota bacterium | reverse complement strand
TTCCGACTGGGCAATCGCCGACACGGTCTGGTCGAGAGTGGCCGCTGTGCAATAACAGGGGATCCAGGGCGGCAGGCCGCTACTGTGGGTGAGCACCTGGCGGATGGTGATGTCGCGCTTGTCCGAAGTAGCAAAGGCCGGGAGGAACCGGGCCAGTGGGTCGTCCAGGCAGACCGCGCCGGTGTCCAGAAGGAACAGTGCGGCGCTCGTCCCCGCCACCACCTTGGTTACCGACGCGAGGTCAAACAGAGTATCGGCGGCCATCGGTCGTGGAGTCGGTTCCAACTCGGCGGCTCCAACCACCAGCCAACCGGCGACCGCGCCACGGCGACACACCAGGGCGGCGCCGCCGGGATAGGCGCCATCGCGGCAGCCTTCCTCGACCACCGCCATGGCCCTCCGGAGGCGAGCCGGATCGAAGCCCAGGGCATCCGGGCTCCGAGTCGGAAGCCCAGTGTCGGGCGCCACCGCCTTTTTGCCTTCCGCGTGAACCGTCATTGCGTTCGACCCCTTCCTTTCACGCGCCAAGACCCGGCCAGGCCAGTCCCAATCGGCCTGGGGTGATGCTGCCCAGGGGCACTGGACGCACGGCGCCGGTGACCGAGGGTAGGCTCCCCGCGTGACCATGCAACGTAAGGTAGCCGAGAACAGCGAAGAGGATAGCCTCCTTGGCATCCACGTTACCGCCAACCTCGTCCAATGTGCGCAGCGGTGTGGGGGCCAGGGCGGCACGGAGCCGGGCCATCAAGGCCGGATTGTGGGTTCCCCCGCCGCTTGCCACCACGTCCACCAACGGGTCGGACCCCGGAAACCACCTGGTAATCGCTTCATCGACCGTGTCGGCGGTGAACTGCGTCAGGGTAGCGAGGACATCCGCGGGGGATGCGTCTGGCGCCCAGGCCTGGATCTGGTCGATGAACGCCTCGCCAAAGTCCTCGCTGCCTGTCGCCTTGGGCGGCGGCTGAAGGGTGAATGGATGCTGCCGCAGCCGGGCCAGCAACCCTTCGATCACCCTGCCGCTGGCGGCGAGAGCGCCATCGCGGTCGTAGGCATCGCGACCGCCGCTCCACCGACGGACCAGGAGATCGAGCGGCATGTTGGCGGGCCCGGTGTCGAAGCCAATCACCGCGGTTGGATCGCCCGAGGCCGGCAGGAAGGTCACGTTGGCGATTCCGCCCAGGTTGAGCAGTACACGCGCCTTTCCTGGTACTCCATAGAGCAGGTAGTCGAGCATCGGGGCCAGCGGAGCCCCGCGGCCACCGGCGGCGATATCACGAGCTCGGAAGTCCGCCACCACCGTGATCCCGGTCCGTTCGGCGATCACCGCCGGGTGGCCGAGTTGCAGGGTCGAGAAGGCGCGATAGCCCGCCAGCATGGAGGATTCACCGAAATCGCTGACCGTGGTTTGGCCGTGCGAGCCGATCAGATGTACCTGATCGGGGTTCCAACCGGCTTGCTTGATCACCGCGAGGGCCGCCTCAGCGAACAATTCCCCCAAGACCATGGTGGCGCGGCAGGCGTCCAGAGCCAGGCCGGCGCCAGGCCGGCACAGGGTCGCCAGGCATTCGCGGATCTCCGGCGGATACGGGCGGCTCAAGGACGCGCGCAAGTCTACCTGAAGCGGAGACCCTTCGCTCATCTCCACGGCGGCGGCATCGATACCGTCCATTGAGGTGCCGGAAATCAATCCCACGGCGCGTATCATCATTCCTCTTCTCTATCGGATCCGGTAATCACCAGACGTTTCCGGCAAATCAGTTCGCTGATTCCCGGTGCCACGAAATCCGGAATCTCCCCTACTCTTGTATAGCCGCGAGCCTCGTAGAACCTTTGCGCGGCGGTGTTGAAGTCCGACACCAGCAAAAAGAGGTCGCGCTGCCCCTGCTGCACGGTTAACCACTCAACGTGTTCAAGGAGCGCTCCTCCGACGCCCTGGCCACGCGTCGTGGCATCCACCCCTATGAGCTTCAGATAGCCACCCAGGCCGAAGCCCCCCCGCTCGACATACCAGGCAAACCCCACGGTCTGGCCACCCACCCGAGCGACCACCACGGTGGCCGCCGTGGCGAACGCGTCCCACCATAGCCGGTGCGCTGCGCCCTCGGAGATCTGGTACCTCGTCCAGGGAAGGCTCTGGCTCATCATCCGTGCAAGCACGGGAACATCATTTTCCGAAAGCGGCGCGATGTGGACCGGAGGATGCAACACGGCTTACCGGCGCCGCTGGCGGGGATCGAGCACATCCCGGAGGGAGTCACCAACCAGGTTGAAGCCAAACACCCCCAGAGTCAGGGCCAATCCGGGATAGATCACCATCCAGGGCTGCGTGGTCATGAAGCCCTGACCCTCGATCAGCAGGCCGCCCAGGGACGGGGTCGGGGGATTCACTCCCAGGCCAAGATAGCTGAGTGCCGCTTCAATCAAAATGGCGTCCGAAATGGCCAGGGAAATCTGGACCAGGATCGGCGAGGCGCTGTTCGGGATCACATGCCGGACCAGGATGCGGGCGTGCCCGGCCCCCAACGACTCCGCTGCCTCGACGTACTGTTCGCGGCGCACCGTCAGCACTGAGGCCCGCATGATCCGCGCGAAAATCGGCACATAGATAATCGCGATGGCCAGGGCGACGTTGACCAGGCTGCCCCCGAGCATGGTCATGAGCGCGATGGCCAGCAGTATGGCGGGAAAGGCCACGATTACATCCATCACCCGCATCACGAGGGCATCAAACCAGCCGCCGAAGTACCCCGCCAGGGCGCCGAGGCCGGCGCCGGCAGCCAACGACACGGCAATGGCACCTAACCCAATGCTCAGGCTCACCCGGATGCCCGAGAAGATGCGGCTGAGCAGGTCACGCCCCAGGTCGTCGGTCCCGAACGGGAAGGCACCGCCCGGCGCCTGCAGGACGGACAGCGGATACAGGGTATCCGGCTGATGAGTCTCCAGCCAGGGACCCAAGATCCCGGCGCCAAAGAACACCAGGAGAAGGACGCCGCCAAAACCGGTCAGTAGGTTGGCGCGCAGCCACGACAACGCGCGCCACGGGCCCCGTCGGCTTCGATCCGCCAGGCCGTCGAGCGGCAAACGCTCGTCAGGAATAACGGATTCTTGGATCAATCCACGCATAGCACAGGTCCACTAAGAGGTTGATAAGGATCACCAGGGCCGCGACGACGAACACGATGCTTTGCACGAGCGGATAGTCACGCTGTTCGATTCCCTGTACCACCAGACGGCCCACCCCCGGAAGGGTAAAGACGTTCTCCACCACCACGGCGCCCCCCACCAGGTAGCCGACCTGTAGCCCGATGATCGTGAGTACCGGCAAGAACGCATTGCGGAGCGCGTGTTTCATCAGGACACGGGTGGCGCGCAGCCCCTTGGCGCGTGCGGTGCGCAGATAATCCTTCCCCAGGACATCCAACATGGCGGCTCGAGTCATTCGCATCAAAATGGCTGCCATGCCCAAGGCCAGGGTACCGGCGGGGAGAATCATGATTTGCAGATTCTTGGCGGGGTTATCAAAAAAGGGCACGAACGTGAAGGATGAGAGCCAGGGTATGTACAGGGAGACAAAAAGGATGAGCAAGGTTCCGAGCCAAAAGGTGGGGATCGAGAGAGCCAATAAGCTGACCAGGCGACCCACCGAATCGCCGACCCCGCCGCCACGCACGGCGCTAAAGACACCGAGCGGCAGGGCGATCAGCAGGGCGAGAATCACCGCGATCAGGGTCAACTCACCGGTCACCGCGAGCGCGGAGCCGAGGAGCGTGGTCACCGGGAGGCCGGTGCGGAGGGAAAAGCCAAGATCACCGTGCACAATGTTCCCAGCCCAGGTAAGATATTGCTCCCACAAGGGTCTGTCTATCCCGTAGACACTGTTCAATTGAGCAATTTGTTGAGGCGTGACATCGGATCGCGTCCCCAGCATCACCTCCACGATATTCCCTGGAATGAGGTGAATGGTCAGGAACGCGACCACCGATATGCCGAATAGGGTGGGGAAGGTCAGCAGGATCCTGCTGATGATGTAGGTGCGCATGGCCATCCGTGACTGGCCTCGGCGGGAGCGCGCGGCGCTCCCGCCGAGGCGGCTCGACTTATTGGAAGGAGGCTCCGATGAGCCCTTGGTAGCTGGCGCGCGGAATATAGGTGAAGCCCTGCACGTTGGGGCTCATGGCGTAGTCCCAATAGCTGGCGTAGGTGTAGACCATGGGGCCACCGTTGTTCACCAGCCGCAGCTGAATCTGATTGTAGAGAGCCTTTCGGGCGGCGGTGCTGGTGGCCGCTCGTGCCTGGTCGAGCAATTTGTCGATGGTCGGGTCGCTGAACTGGAAGGCGTTGGTCGATCCCCCGGTGTGCAGCGCCGCGTACATGGCGAGGTCGGGATCGGTCCAGTCACCATTTTCCCCGGTGAAACTGTCGAAGTTTCGTATTACCCAATCGTGGACGTAGACGCCCCATTCGGTGGTCGCGATCGTCGCCTTGATCCCCAAGGGCGCCAGTTGCTGCTGAATGATCTCGGCCGCCGTGTAGTCGGAAGGGAGGTAATGGGAGGCCATGATGCTGAAGCTAAACCCGTGCGGGTAGCCCGCTTGCGCCAGCAGTTGCCGGGCCTTGGCCAGGTTTGGTGTGTAGGGGGCGTATTGGCTTACTGGGAGAGCCCAACTCGCCAGGGCGGGGGTCAGCAAGCCGCTCACTACGCCCTGGCCCTGACCGGCCGCCTTCAGGATCTGACCTCGGTCGATGGCGTAGCTGATCGCCAGGCGCACCAGCGGGTTGTCAAAGGGCTTCCGTTTGGTGTTGAAGCCAAACATATGGTAGTTGATGTCCAGGACATGGACGATCTTGGCCTGGCCGGCGGACTTCAGTTGTTGCACCTGAGGAAAGTAAATGGGGTCGATGAAGGCCGCGAATTGGATCTGGCCGGTGCGGAGCGCGGCGACTCGGCTGGCGTCCGAGGGAATCACCTGGAACACCACGGAGTCGAAGTGCGGCTGCCCGGCGACAAAGTAATGGGAGTTCTTCACCAGGGTAATGGAGGTGTTCGGCACCCAGGACTTGAGCACATAGGGGCCGGTGCCGTCCTCCACACGGGTAAGATTCCCCTTGTGGGCCGTCACGAAATTGGCCGAACTCACAGAAAGGAAACTGGCCAGAACCGCCAGAAACGGACCATACGGCTGAGAAAGCTTGATCACGATCGTGGTTGGGTTGGGGGTCGCGACCGACGCGACATCAGTAAAGAACGAAGCCCAGGGCGACTTGGTGCTTGGATCGCGGAGGCGGCTCAGGCTCGCCGCCACGTCGCTGGAGGTCATAGTCGTGCCGTCGTGGAACATCACTCCCGAGCGCAGGTGGAAGGTGTAGGTCGTTCCGGCGGCCGAGATGTTCCAGCTCGACGCAAGATCCGGGACGATCTGAGCTTTGTCGTTGAGCTTGACCAGGCTGTTAAAGAGCAGGTTCTCGACCGGTCCCGATGCCTCGTCGGTCGTCACGGTGGGATCGAGGGTCAGGGC
>JANWHO010000011.1 GCA_025450375.1 Chloroflexota bacterium | reverse complement strand
TTCTGCAGGGAATAGCGGGAGTGTGTTTCCGCTGCGCCGCCCAGGAGCTCCGGGCCGCGCTGCCAACCCCAGCGGAGGCAGCGGAACTGGAGGTTCGCCGGCGCTTCCCGGTGTTGGTGGTCACCCAGACCACCTTCGTGGCAGGCCCGGAAGGCGACCTGCCGGCCATCTTTGGTCGGACTGTTTACCGGGGCGATCGGTACCGCTTCCGCCTGGCGGTTCCCCGATAGGTCGGGATCCATCCCCTCCCCCGCAGTCCTACTCAACCCGGTGCCACCGCGCGCCGCCATCGGCGAAATCCAGCCGCCGCACCTTCCCGTCATGCTCTAATTTCCGCAAAAGGGCCCGCATTTGGAGGGCCGCCAGAGGACGGCGCGCGGATTCCAGATTGGCATATACCGCTGTAACGAGGTCGTCAAGCGTCCCCATGCCTCCCTTGTGGGTTAGGGCCGCGAGAGTTTGTGCCTCGCGCTCGGCTCGATGTTCGAGGTATCCTCGCAGGAGGCTGCCAGGGTTGGTCACCGTAGGGCCGTGACCGGGGAAGATCCGGCGGAGCGACAATGCCAGGACGCGGCGTAGGGAGTCGAGGTACTGCCCCAGGTCACCGTCCGGGGGAGCGATGAACACGGTTCCGACTCCGGCGACCAGGTCTCCGGCGAATAGTACCCTACGCGCGGGAAGATGAAAGCACAGGTGATCGGCGGCATGACCGGGGGTATGGAGGGCGGTCAGCGTCGTATCGCCGAGCCTGATCACCGCTTGGTCTACTAGCACGGCGTCTGCCTCCGGCACCAGATCTCGGCTGAAGGCCAGGATCCGCGCTCCCGTCCGAGCGCGTAGCCTGGCCGCCCCCGCCACATGATCGTGATGGCCATGGGTGAGCAAGATCAGTCGCGCGCCCCCTCTCCGATTCGCCAAAGCGCGGAGTCGATCCAGGTGACCCGGATCGTCTGGCCCAGGGTCGATGATCGCGCATCCTTTCGGGCCCCCACCGACCAGGTAGCTATTGGTCCCAGTCAAGGTTTCCAGCGAGGGGTTGGGGGCGGTCAGCCTGCCAACCCGCCAGGACGCGCGCCGCGAACCTCCCGGATCAGTATGGTCCATGGCTACGTGGAGAACCCCGCCCGGTGGGTACCTCACTCGCCATGATCCAGCACGATCGTGTCGGTGCCGTTCTCGGTTACGATTCGCGGTTGGTTCACGCGCACCGCCTGGCCCGCGAATCGCGTAAATGCCGCGGGGACCGTCCCACACTCCTCAAGTTGGCTCAGTTGCCGTTCGGTCGCATAGACCAGGGGAAAGACCCCTTGCCGGAAGCGCGCGAGCGCGTCCCCTGGCGTCACCCATACTCCCTCGGTCGTTTCATGGGGGTCATGGACGATCTCCTGGTTCTCAGGCAAGCGGGCCAGAAAAAAATGGGTATCGAAGCGCCTGGGGAAGCCCTCGGGAGTGATCCAATGGGACCAATGCACCATGAGGTCGGTGGACGCGATCAGTTCCTCGGCGGCCAGCACGGCCGAGAGGTGGGTGCGCCCTTCATTCAGAGCCCGTCGCTGGTCGTCCAACCGGGACCGGTGCTCGCGCGGCCAGCCGCTCTGTCCGTCGGTGGGCCGCGCCAGTAACACGCCTGCTTCCTCGAAGCACTCGCGGATCGCGGCCGCGTAGAAGCCCTCGCCCAGGGGAAGACCGGATGAAGCAGCCAGGGGGGCGCGGTATCCGGCCGTCTGTTCGGTCTCTCGATCCTGTTCGATCAAGGCGCCGCCGGGGAACACGTAGACGCTGGGCATGAAGGCGCTCTTGCCGTGGCGGCGGACCATGCATACCTCCAGCATCCCGGAGACGCCATCTCGCAGCAGGGTCATAGCAGATGCCAGGCGGGGGACTACTGGGCCGGGGTCAGCCATGGTTGGGCTCTCCTCGCGCTGCTCAGTTCTTGGCGGCTATTCCCACCGCGTCCGCCACGCGATCGGCTGTCATCTTCGCAGCCACCCCGTGTCGTTCCGCGAGCAGCACCGTATTGGCGATCAGCATCGCCGTGGTCACCGGCCCTACTCCGCCCGGCACCGAGGTTACGCCCGACACTTTGGAGAGCACGGCGGCCGTATCGACGTCTCCGCATACACCGTTGCCCGCCGGGTCGGGATTGATCCCGACATCGATCACCAGGGCCCCCTCGCCCACGTGATCGGCCCCGATAGCCCGTGGCTGGCCAATCGCCACCACCAGGATTTCCGCCCGCCGGGTCTCAGACCGCAGGTCGGTGGTGGCGATCCCGCACACGATGACCGTCGCTTGTTTGGCCAGGAGAATCTGGCACAACGGCCTCCCCAATGAGGTGCTTCCATTGATCACCACGACCCGCCGGCCCCGCAAGCTGGGTATCCGGTGCTCGATCAGGGCCAGGACGGCCGCCGGCGTACAGGGCACCACGGCAGGCTCATCCAGGGCTAGCCGCCCGAGATTGAGGGCGGTAAGGCCCTCCACGTCCTTCTCCGCCGACAGGAGGTTTCCGACCAACTGGCGAAGAGGAAACGGCAAGGGGTTTTGCACCATGACCCCGTGAACGGAAGGGTCGGCGTTCAGGCGCTCAAGAACGGCCCGCAGGTCCGAAGTTTGGTTTTCCGCCCCCAACTCAATGGTCTGAATGGCGATTCCCGCTCGCTTCGCGCTCTGGCCGGCGGCGCGGCGGTAACTGGCGGCATCCTGATAGTCACCGCCGTGGACGATCGCCAGGGTAGGGCGGATTCCTCGCCCTTGCAGGGCTAGAACCGACGCGGCCGAGCTGGCGTAGATCTCCGCCGCCACCGCTCGCCCCGAGATGAGCAGATCCTCCACCGATCCTCCCAGATGTGTCCGTGCTTTCTCTTGTCTCACATGCCGGCAACCCATCAGTCGCCGCGGTTTCAGTATACCGGCGCTATCCCTCAAGAGGCTTGGCCGGTGCTGGCGCGCCCCCACGGCGCATGGCCAGATACGCGCCTTGCGCGCCCGCCAAGCCAAGGCAGAGAGCGATAGTGAGCCCGATCCCCAGGTGGTAGGATCGGGTGATCACCTGGCCTTGCAGCCATGGCCCCACGGCGCCCCCCAATTGGGAGCTACAGATAACCACGGTGGACACCTGGCCGGCAGCGGCGGGGAAGAGGTTTGCCGCCGCTCCCAGATTGAGCGGATAAATGGGTCCCAGGGAGAGCCCGACCAGGACCGCGGCCGCGATTTGGGTCAAGGAGGTGGGCGCGGCCAGAAACAGCAGGGCCGCGCATGCCGCGGCGGCGCCGCTCACCAGAATGACCCGATCCGCATGCCAGGCGCGTGGACGGAGGGCCGTCCCGAGGCTACTCGCGCTCAAGGCCAACCAGAACGCGGCGTTTGCCGCCGAGGCCACATTGACGCTGGCATGGGTGGTGCCGCGTACGTAGGTGTACACCCATGAACCGAAACCTATCTCAGCCGCCAGATACAGGAAGCTTACGGCGGCCAGGATGAGAGCCAGGGGCCAGGCGCCGGAAGGAAGACTGCCGAGGCGCCGCTTTACCTCTGCCCGTGGCGGCAGCAACGGCGCGGAGGCCATCAACGCCAATGGCAGGGCGAGAGTGAGAGAGAAACCATAGAAAATGGGACGATAGTCGTGGAGCACGTTGAGCGCCCAGCCCGCGCAGAGCGGCCCCACGAAGGCGCCGGCCCCAAACGCCATGTTGATGATCGAGAGAGCCCGACCTTCCTGGCGCCCGCCCAGGCGGGCGATCAGGACTGGCGCTCCAACCGCGTCGACGCCCACCCCCATCCCGGCGATAGCCAGCGCCGCCACCGCCAGGACGAGTCCATTCGCCAGGGGCACCAGCGCGAATCCCAGCGCGGTGAGCAGGAAGCCGCCCACGATCAGGGGCCGTGGAGATCGATGGTCGAGAAGCGGCCCCAAGACGAGGGTTGCCAGCAAAGAACCTATGTACTCGCCGCCCAACAACAAACCAAGGCTCCCCAGGGGCGCGTGCAGCCGAACGTGCATCGAAGGGAGTGACGGCCCGATCGCCCCCAAACCCAGCCCGGTCGAGAAGGCGGCGACCGCGAAGGCCGCTACCAGCAGCGAGGAGCCCCGCGGCAGACTCCTAGCCACTGGCCAACAGGGCCGCCACCCCGGCCAGGCTCAGGGCTCCGGTGCCTCCCACCCGAGCGGCCGTGAGGGCGCCGCAGGCGTTTCCCCGCCGGACCGAGGTTTCCAGGTCCGCGCCGCCGAGCCAGGCGCTGAGGAACCCGGCATCGAACGCGTCTCCAGCGCCCGTCGTGTCCGCGACGCGCACCGTGAAGCCCGGATGGCATACATGGTCGTCGCCTCGCGCCGCGATGGCCCCGGCGGCGCCACACTTTATCGCGACCAGGGGCACGCGCTGGGCCAGTCGCGCCAGGGCATCCTCGGGCGTCGTCGTCCCGGTAATTGCCTGGGCTTCTACCTCATTCGGGAGGAAAATGTCGAGCCCCGGAAGCAGATCGTCCACGTCCCAACCCTCGTCCGGATCATGACCGGTATCGGCGGAGGTGCCAAGGCCGAGGGCATGCGCCTGGGCCAGGAGATCCGGCACGGAGGGGCGGACTCCCGCCTGCAGAAAGTGGGACGACAGATGAAGATGGCGAGCGCGGTGGACCACGTCAAAGTTGATCTGTTCATAGACAAATCGCGCCATGGTCCCCGTATGGGTCAGAATCGCCCGGTCAACCGTGGTGGACAGCATGACACTGGAACCGGTCCGTTCAGACGGGTCAACCACTACCCCCTGGCGATCGATACCGTGCCGATCGCAGTGATCCAACATGAAACGACCGAAGAGATCGTCGCCCACCAACCCGCACAAACCAACCCGCAGCCCCAGGTCCGCCAGCCCCGTGGCGGTCAGCAGTCCGCTGCCCCCGGCTGAGAGCGCGATGTCATCAACAGTCCGCTCAGCCCCGAACACGGGTGGACCATCCAGCCCACTTACCACGATATCGACGTTAATCTCACATACCACCACCACATCCAGATCATGCGCCTGGGTCATTGGCGCGCTCCGCCCCGTTCGATCATTCCCCTGCCCTTATATCCTGATCACCATGATTGTCATGATGAGCTCCTTTTCAAGTATAAGGAACAACGGGGGGATGAAGGATGACGAGTGAGGTCTACCGTCGCCGCCGACTCCGGCTCGGCGCGCTTCTCTACCAACTCGGGTATTTCGCCGCTCTGGATTCTCGCGATGAGGACGGACAGGTTACGCGCTTTCGTCACGATTCGCGGCGATCCGTGGAAATAGCCGGTACCGTGGCGCGGCTGTTCAGTGATGAGAGTGTGGAAGTGCTGGATCTTGAAGCGTGCATCATCCGCTGCAAGGAGGCGCTCCGCGGCGGCCCATTTCACCGCCCTCCGGAGGAGTAGCAAATGGTGAAGCGATCCGCCGTTCGGATCTCGGATCTTCAGGTATTCTAGTAGGGGTGCTCGCGTGTGACGGGCTCCCTACCGAATGAGGAGCGACACCCGCGATGAATACGACGCCCCCCAGCAGACCCCGCCGACCCGCCGGTTCGCCGAGCACCGGGACTCAATCCGGCACGGCACGGCGCCCAAACGCCGCCGGCCCACGGAAGCGGACCACCGCGCAGCGGCGGGCAAGTCAGCGTCGGACGATGCAATTGGTGGGCGCTGGGTCCGTCATTGTGCTGATCGCCGCCATCGCCATCTTCGTGCATGCCGTGACTTCCAGCCCGAGCGGCGTGTCCGTAGGCGGCGCGGGCGGGGCATACGTTGGGAAGGCTCCCACGGGCCAGGTGCTCGGCAACCCAATTGATGGGATCGGTTGCAATCCGACGGAGGGAACCTCTATCCACGTCCACACCCATCTGGACGTGATTATCAATGGGAAGACCGAGCTGGCGCCCTCCTTGATTGGCTATGACACGGCAAAAAACTGTCTCTACTGGGTGCATACCCATCTTGATAGTCCGGGGGTGATTCACATTGAATCACCGGTGAGCGTTCATCCGACCCTGGGTGACTTCCTGGATATCTGGGCCGTCACCCCGGAAAAGGTAGCGAACTACACGGTGAGCCATTCACTCCTGAGCACCATCCTCACCGAGAAACCGGGCGTGGTAGCCTTGAACGGCAAGCCCTACACTGGCGACATTCGCGCCATTCCGCTCGGGGCTCACACCATGATCACCATTGGCTATGGCACCCGTAACGTGGTGCAGAAACCGTTCGACTTCTCCCAGGTTGGTTAGAGCCCACCCTCCGAGGCGAAAGGTGAGCGCGCCGCCTCTTCCAAGGCGTCGTCCACCGTGAACGGCTCCAGGGTCCAGCCCCCCGCCGGGTCGCGCTCCAGCGCGGCCAGTAGGTGGGCTTGCGCGTCCGCTTCACTGAAGAACGTTTGTACCTTGCCCTGATGATCGCGTGACCAGTCGCCCGCGTCGCTCATAATTGCCCATCGATCCTGCATCGCTGCTCCCATGGTGGCTACCGACGTCCACCGGACGCCTCGGGGAAGGTCATTTTCGGGCCGCCGTTGCTCATGGACGGATGGTACCACCTTATCTGACGATTTCATCACGTTCGACCGGCGCCCCAACCAAACTTCCCCATTCGGTCCAGGAGCCGTCGTAGTTCTTTACCGTGGTATACCCAAGCAACTGAGTAAGGACGAACCAGGCGTGGCTGCCGCGCTCGCCGATGCCGCAGTAGGTGATCACAGGGTGCTCCGGAGTGATGCCCGCCTCGAGAAACAGCGCTCGTAGCTCGTCCACCCGCTTAAATGTTCCATCTTCATTGACGGTGAGATTCCATGGAATGTTTCTGGCCCGGGGAATGCGGCCCGCTCGTCGCCCCAGACTCCGTCCGATGCCCACGCGACCGGACACCTCGCCCCGGAACTCCTCGGGCGAGCGCACATCCAGCAGGGTCGTAGTTCCGTCAATCGCCAGGCACTCGCGGAGTACTTCATCGCGGAAGGCGCGGA
>JANWHO010000010.1 GCA_025450375.1 Chloroflexota bacterium | reverse complement strand
CATTGCCTGGGTGGTCGGGGCGTAGTCCGTGAAATCGACCGCGAATTTCAGCGCGGCCATCCGGGCGCTCAGCTTCAGCACCGTCGTGTAGTCCAGGTCAGTATGCGGCTCGGTTTTGAAGAGTTCCTGTTCGATGGCAATCAGGATCTTCCGTAACGACTCGGCGGCCTCCCCGATTCCCGCGACGGGCTCCTGCTCCTTGACGCGCTTCTTCCAGGCCGCCAACTGCTCGTTGATGTCGCGGATCTGGTTGACCGCGTCGTGGGCGTCGCTCACCTTCTGGTTGATGTTCATCAGCAAGTCGTACCGCGCCCGATCCCCGTCTGGCGTTTCATGACCGCGCGGGTCGGGTAGGATCTCAATCGGCTGCGTCCACGAGTGATCGCCCACCTGTAGACGCACCTGATAGTGGCCGGGCAGCACGGTGGGGCCATTCAGGAAGAATGCCATGCTGGTGTCGCCCTTGACCTTCCGTGCTTCGGCGCCGCGCATGTCCCAAATGAAGCGGTTCATCCCCGCCTCCTTCGCGACGAGCGGCTGCTTCTCGTCGGGCTTCTCCTCCTCCTCCGGTTCGGCCCCAGCGGCGAGCGGGCCCTCGCGCCCCTCCCCGCCGAGTGCCGGGGCCGTGTCCTGCTTCCCGGCGTCGTCCTCGTCGGTTTTACGCGCGGGCTTCTCCTTCTTGCTGGTGAAGCTTCGGAGCGTATTCCCCTCCGCGTCAAGGAAGGTCAGGGTCACGTCGCCCTCGGGCTTGGCGGGGAGCCAGTAGCGCACCGCCACGCCGGCCGGCGGGTTTTTCCCAGCATCCAGGAAGGTGGTCTCGCCACGCCCATCCGGGAGTTGCTTCAGACGCCGTCCGTGGACCAGTGGGCCGGTGTAGCCGTAGCTGATGCCGGGCGCCGCGGTATCAAAGGCAAAGACGCGGTAGCCGTCGGTCGGCGCCGGAGCGAAAAGCTGGGGTTGGTCCGCGACCCTGGCGCCCTCGGCCAGTTGGCGCAGGAGCGTCACATCCTCGAGGATCCAGAAGGCGCGGCCATGCGTGGCCACCACCAGGTCACCATCCTTGCGGACCATATCGTAGATCGGCGCCACCGGCAGGGTTCCCCCAAGCCGCGCCCACTGCCCTCCATCGTCGAACGAGACATAGAGCCCGGTCTCCGTCCCCGCGTACAGCAGCCCTGGGACGACCGGATCCACCCTGATCGCGCGGGTAAAATCATGTTCAGGGATGCCGGCGGTGATCGCCTCCCAGGTCGCGCCATAATCGCGGGTGCGGAAGAGATAAGGCCGGCAATCGTCCAGCTTGTAGCGGGTAGCAGCCAGGTAGACCGTGCCGGCGTCGCGTGGGGAGAGTTCGATCATGCTCACCAGCGCCCACTCCGGCAACTGAGGTGGGGTGATGTTCTCCCAGCTCTGGCCACCGTCGCGCGATAGGTGAACCAGCCCATCATCGCTGCCTGCCCAGAAGAGCCCTCGCTGATGCGGCGATTCTTGGAAGGCAAAGATCGTGTTATAGACCTCGGCTCCCGTATTGTCCTTGGTGATTGGGCCGCCCGAGGATCTTTGCTTGCTCGGGTCATCGCGGGTCAGATCGGGACTGATCACCTCCCAGCTTGCCCCTTCGTCGGTGGAGCGGAACAGGCGGTTCCCGGCCACGTAGAGTACGTTCGAGTCGTGGGGTGAGATCTCCACCGGGAAGGTCCACTGGAAGCGGTACTTGAGAGCGTCGGCGCCCTCGCCCATCCCGGTCACCTCCGGCCAGACGGTGATGTTCCGGTCGGTTTGATGGGCGTGATCGTGACGCCAGAGCAGGCCGTTGCCAAAGCCGCTGCCGATCGCTCCGGCGTAGACAATGTCCGGTTGGTCGGGCCGGACCGCGATATAGCCGCTTTCCCCGCCGCCGGGAACAAACCACTCGCTTTCCCCAATGGCCCCGACCAGGGATCGGCTCGGCAAGCTCAGGGCCGAGTTATCCTGCTGCGAGCCGTAGATCCGATAGGGCACGCGGGTATCCGTGGTGACGTGATAGAACTGGGCGGTCGGCTGATTGTAGATAGTGGACCACGAGGCGCCGCCGTTGAAGCTGACGCAGGCGCCCCCGTCATTCCCCTCGATCATCCGAAGCGGATTGGCGGGGTCGATCCAGAGGTCGTGGTTGTCTCCGTGGGGCGTGGGAACCCCCTCGAAGCTCTTGCCGCCATCGATAGACTTCCAGCAGGCGAGATTCAGCACCCAGCAGGTGTCGGGGTCTTGGGGATCGGCGTAGAGATGGCTGTAATACCAGGCCCGGCGGCGCAGCTTGGGATCCTCGCACAGGCGGGTCCAGCTCTCGCCCCCATCGTCGGAACGGAACAGCGCCCCGTCCTCGGCCTCGATCAGCGCATAGACGCGGTCGGCGCGGGCCGGAGAGACGGCAACCCCTATCTTCCCCAGCACCCCTTTGGGAAGGCCCGAGTTGCGGGTGATCTCGGTCCAGGTCGTGCCGCCATCGGTTGAACGGAAGATGCCGCACTCCGGGCCGCCGCTCTCCAGACTCCAGGGCGAGCGCCGGGTCTGCCAGATGGTCGCGTAGAGGATACGCGGGTTGTGAGGGTCCAGCGAGAGATCCGCCGCCCCCGCGTTCTCGCTCCGATAGAGTATCTTCTCCCAGGTGGCGCCGCCATCGGCCGATCGGAAAACCCCACGCTCCTCGTTGGGACCAAAGGCGTGCCCCAGCGCCGCGACAAAGACCTGATCGGGATTGTGGGGATGCACGCGGATCTTCGCGATATGCCGGCTGTCCCGCAGCCCGACATTGCTCCAGGTTTTGCCGCCATCGGTGGACTTATAGACGCCATCGCCGTGCGAAACGTTGCCCCGAATGCACGCCTCACCCGTGCCGGCATAGAGTACGTTGGGATCGGAAGGCGCGACCGCGATGGCCCCGATGGCCGCCGTGGTGAAAAAGCCATCCGAGACGTTCTCCCAATACGTGCCGCCATCACTGGTTTTCCAGACGCCCCCGGCACAGGCGCCAAAGTAGAAGACCATGGAGTTGATCGGATCGCCGGCCACCGCCACGACCCGTCCCCCTCGATGCGGGCCGACGCAGCGCCATTCGAGTTGGTCCAGGACCGGTGAGACGCCATTCGCCGCCGAGCCCCGCGTTGCCGTCCCGCTTTCCGCTGGCATGGCCGCTCCTCTCTATTCTATTTACGATCTGAAAATGGGCGCAGTCTGGAAGCCTCCGACTGAGGTCGGAGGCCCCGCGCTCCACCCATCCTCACGCGCCCTCGTCCCGCGACCTATCGCCAACCAAGCGATTACGAGCGTGGGACATCATCTCCGTCGCGCTTGCCCAGGCTCGGCGCGACCCGCGCCGCCAAGTTGCCCAGATGGTGACGGAAGAGGATCATCGCGATCACGGCCAATACGGCCACGACGTAGAGCACTTCAAGCGACCCATTGCCGCCGTCGGGCGAGACATGGAACCAACGCTCGATAAAATCCATCGTCATTCTCCTCCTACATACTTACTGCCGCCGCCTGGAATCGATCGCCCCAGCAACGCGGGCAAGATGTCAATGCTCTGGCTGTTGAGCGCGCAAGCGGGCAATCTCGGCTTCGAGCGCGGCCACCCGGCTCTCCGCCTCGTGCCGGGCCAGCGCCTCGATCTCCACGCGCTGTTCGGCTTCGGTCGCCCGCTGGGCCTCCGCCTCCGCCCGCTGAGCCTCCGCCTCCGCCCGCTGGACCGCGAGCCGTTCCGCTTCAAGATCCGAGAGCAGCCGGTGGCCGTCCGGGTCACGGAGGCGAAGGTACCTTCCTTCCTCCACCTCAAGGGTCAAACCGCCCAGAGCGGTGCTCTTCAGCGCCCCCGCCTCCAGCGGCCACCGCTCCCACTTGCCATGCGCACCCCGGCGGTAGCCGGACAATCGGGGAGTTCGCCGCAGCCGTTCGGGCGCGAATATGGCGTATTCCTCCACGCCCATCCGCTCATAGAGGCTGACTTTCTCCGTCGTATCGCGTTCCCAACTCGCCTTGGTGACCACTTCCAACACGAATCGCGGCGCTTCCCCCTCGCCGTCCACGTTCCACGATTCCCGCCAGGTATCGTCACCCTCGGCAACGAACAGGTCGGGCGCGACCTCGATGCTCGCCATGCCGGGGCGCGGCAAGACGACCATCAATTCGGAGCCTATGTACCAACGCAAGCGCATTTCATCGCGGTAGCGGCGCAGGATGGAAAGAAGTAGGTTAATCACCCGCGTTTGATAGTCGGGCATGACCATCCAGGGCGCCTCCTCGGAGTCGTTGGGGATTTGCAACAACCAATCGGGTTCGCTGAGTAGACGCGGCATGACCATGTTGGCCCCTCCCGAGATGAATGGGTCGTCGGGTCTATGGGTAGTGTACGGGATCACGGTAGTCTCGGTGGCGGATGATGCCAAGGGGCGCGGGTCTCCAGGCCCGCTTGATTCGGCGGATCGCCGGATTGCTCGTGTGACGGCCATCGACGGAATCCGCGATCTATTCCGCCGGAAAGTCAGCCGGATACCACCCATTGTCGCGCGCGAGCCGTACCGCTCCCCCTTGCAGGGCCGCCGGGAGGAGCGACTCGACCGTGCTGGTGGTTCCCGGTATGGTCAGGCGGGGCGCCAACTCGGCCAGCGGCGCCAGGACGAAGGCACGTTCCGCCAACTCCTTATGGGGAATGGTGAGCTGGGGCGTATCAAGGACAAGGTCGTCGTATAGGAGAATATCCAGGTCTACCTCGCGCGGCCCATAGCGGTAACGGGCGACCCGTCCGCGCGTTACCTCGACCTGCTTGAGGAGGTCGAGCAGCGCTTCCGGCGCGAGCGAAGTCTCCACCCGCGCCACGGCGTTGAGAAAGGAAGGCTGATCGGTAACGTACATGGGCGCCGTCTCGTAGAGAGAGGAGACGGCACACACCGTCACCTGCCCAGAGGCACCCAGAAGATCCAGCGCCGCCCCCAGGGCAGCGGCTCGGTCGCCAAGATTCGCCCCCAAGCCGAGGTAGACGGTGCTCACGGGCCGCCCCGGCAAATCGCGTCCGCCACTCGGGCCACCCGTGCCATGGCGCGCACGTCGTGTACGCGCACCAGGTCGGCGCCGCCAGCAATCGCGAGGGCGACGGTGGCGGCGGTCCCTTCCAGCCGATCATCCGCCGCCGTGCCCAGGATCGTCCCCAGGAAGCGCTTCCGCGATGGTCCCACGAGGACAGGACGATCGAGGGCCCTTAGCGCCCCCAGGTGCCGCAGCAGCAACAGATTATGCTCGCCGGTCTTGCCAAAGCCGATCCCCGGATCGACGATCTGAAGGCTGACCGGTACGCCGGCCGCCGAGGCCGCCCGACATGCCTCGGCCAGTGTTCCGACCACCTCGGCGACCAGGTCGTCATAAACCGCGGCGCGTTTATTGTGCATGATCACCACGGGCACGCCCCGCTCGGCCGCCAGGTGGAACATCGCGCCGCCGTCCAGGACGGCATCGACCGTGTTGATCAGGTGCGCGCCGGCGTCGAGCGCGGCCCGGGCCACCTCCGGCTTGCGGGTGTCCACGGAGAGAGGCACGGGTACGACGGCGGCAATCGCCGCGATGGCTGGGATCAGGCGCCGCGTCTCCGCCGCCGCGTCCACCTCCACGTACCCAGGCCGGGTGGATTCGCCGCCGATGTCCAGAAGATCGGCCCCTTCATCGACGAAACGACGGGCCTGGGCTACCGCGGGCGCCGCGTCGAAGCCCAGCCCATCGCCGGAGAAGGAATCATCCGTCATATTGATAATGCCCATGATGTAGGTGCGCGCGCCCCATTCGAGTCGCCACCGTCCCCACGCCGTCTCACGCGGATGGCGCGCTTCCGCTATCCCTATCGCCACTTCCGCGGTTTCCCGGCTCATGTCTTTCGCCCGCGGGTGATCTGGACCGCGGCCCCAGCCAGCGATCCAGGGATGGCGACCCCCGGCTTAGCCAGGCGCACCCGGCACCAGCGTATCCGCTCCTCGGTCAGAACGGCGTCGGCGATGCGCCCCGCCACCGCTTCCAGGAGATTACAGGGCGGACCCTCCACCACCCCTCGCACGACATCGAAGATACGCGCGTAATTCACCGTGTCGTCCAGATTGTCGCTGGCTCCCGCCGGCTCGAGATCGACTCCCAGTGCCAGGTCGACGATAAAGCGCTGGCCCAGTTCCCGCTCGGCCGGGTAGGCACCGTGGTAGCCGAAGAAGACCATCTGTTCGAGGAGAATGCAGTCATCGTCCATCAACGAGAGTGTACGGTATCGCGACGGTACCGGTAGCGCCACATGAATCGGTCCGCTCAGTCCGATCCGACTGATCGGACCGATCCGATCGATCGGACGGGAAGGATTCCATGCGGCGTCATTCGTAGGCTGGCTGAACCCCTGGTACCATAACAACAACACCATCCGAACGAGGAGAACGAGGAAGTGAACGCCATCGAAGCCCTTCCCACCCTGGGGACGCGCATCCTGATTGTCGACGACGAGGCGAGCATCGTCCGTCTCTTGCAGGCATATCTGGAACGTGAGGGCTATGAGGTGAGCACGGCCTCCGATGGCCGCGAGGCCCTCCGCTTGGCGCGCGCCACCCATCCGCATCTGGTGGTGTTGGACCTCCTCCTGCCGGAGATCGATGGCCTGGAGGTGTGCCGGCTGCTCCGCCAGGAGTCGGATGTCTCGATCATCATGCTCACCGCTCGCTCGGAGGAAACCGACAAGGTGATTGGGCTCTCGGTCGGAGCCGATGACTACGTGACCAAGCCATTTAGCGGCCGTGAGATGGTAGCGCGGATCAAGGCGGTGCTGCGCCGGGCCCGCCGGGGCATAACAGAGGTGGAGCGGGAGCCCCAGGCCCTGCGTTTCCCCCACATCACCATCGACACTGGCCGCCACGTGGTGACCGTCTGGGGTCAGGAAGTGGCGCTTACCGCGCTCGATTTCGAGATTCTCCGCACCCTGGCCGCCAAGCCCGGCATGGTCTTCACCCGGGCCCAACTGCTCGAACGAGTATGGGGCTACGATTTCATGGGTGATGAGCGGGTGGTGGATGTCCATATCGGCCTCTTGCGGAAAAAGATCGAGCAAGACGCCGCCGAACCCCTGTTCGTCAAAACGGTTCGGGGAGTGGGCTATAAGTTCGACGATCCGGGTGGGGAGCGATGACCGGTCCCCGCGCGGTGGCCCGCCGCCTCTGGCGCCAGATTACCTGGCGACTCTTCGCGTCGTATCTGGTGGTGGGGCTGGCGGGGATCGGGGTTCTGGCGCTCTCCGCCGCCATCTTTTCCTCCAGCTATTTCACGGCCAGAATCACCGGCGCCGACCTACCCGGCTTCCAGCGTAGCCTCTTCCAGGGCCTGGTGGCCGCCATGGCGGTGGCCACCTTTACCTCCGTGGCGGTCAGCCTCTTCGTCTCCCATCGGATCGTGGGACCGCTGCACCAGATTATGGATGCCAGCCGTCGCATCGCCTCCGGCCATTACGAGGAGCGGGTTCCGGTGCGGGACGACTTCGAGATCACCCAGCTCGCGGCCAGTTTCAACAAGATGGCCGATGCCCTGGCCCAGACCGAGGCCCGCCGCCAGGCCCTGATTGCCGACGTGGCCCACGAGTTGCGCACCCCGCTTACGAGTATCAAAGGCTACATGGAAGCGCTCCTCGATGGGGTGATGCCGGCGGATCAGGAAACCTACACCCTGATTTATCACGAGGCGGACCGCCTCTACCGGCTGGTCAAGGATTTGCAAGAGCTTTCCCGGTTGGAGGCGCATCAGATGCCGCTGGAGTTGCATCCGGTGCTGGTGCGGGAGTTGGTGCATGGGGTGATCGGGCGGGCCAAGCCCCAATTCGAGGCCAAGGGAGTAAGCCTGACCAGCGAGCTGGCGCCCGAGGCGGGCGCGGTGCTGGGTGACGCCGACCGCCTTTTCCAGGTGCTGCTCAACTTGCTAGCCAACGCCCTGCAATACACGCCGGTGGGCGGACGGGTCCGCGTGATGGCTTATACCGAACGGGATCAGGTGTGTATCTCGGTCCAAGATAATGGGATCGGGATCGCGCCGGAGCATATCGAACAGATTTTTGGGCGCTTCTATCGGGTCGACAAGTCGCGTTCACGCCTGGGCGGCGGCACGGGGATTGGGCTGACTATCGCCCGTCACCTGGCGGAGGCGCATGGGGGCGGCCTCGTGGTGGCCAGCGCGCCGGGATTGGGCAGCACCTTTACCGTGGCCCTCCCCGCGCGCGCGGAACTTGCCTCGCCGATCGTCACCACCCCGCCGGTTCTTCAAGGGACCACCATATAGGTCTTCACGGAAACTTCATATTCGCTTCAAGGCTCCTTTATACAGTTCTGTCATGCTGAACATATGCACGGGAACCGCCGATACGCGGGGCGTATCGGGCTCCCGTGACACACCGGGCGCCTTCGGTTTCCTGCCGAGGGTGGCCGCAGGTGGACACGATACGCGCCACGCGCGCCGCGCTTCCCTCCCGCGAACGGGGCTCAAGGGAGGGGAAAACGGCTCGCGCGGCGCGTATCGCTTTTCCGGTCCTTGGTGCGGTACCTTACAACCATGCGTAGCTTCGTCATTCGCCGCCGCCTGATCGCGGCTCTGGCGCTCGGGCTGATCCCTCTCCTGGCCGGGTGCGGGGGTGGTAGTTCCGCGCCCGCCGCGCCCACCGCTACCGCGGCGCCCCGTTCCCCAGGTTGCGCGCCCGCGAACACCGACGGCCAGGGAGGACCATACCCGGCCGCCACCTCCAGTCACTGTACGGGGCTACGACAAGTAGAGGTGGACGTGATCAGCGACCCCAAGTTGGGGGGGGGCTTTTCGCCCAGCAATATCACGATCAGCACCGGGACTACCGTGCTCTTCGTCTGGAAATCAGGTGGCCATAATCTGCACCCATTCCAGGATCAGATCCAGGACACCGGCTACACCCTGCGCCGGAGCTTTCCCACCAAGGGTGATTACCCCTACGAGTGCCAGATCCACCCTGGCCAGAATGGGATTATTCATGTGGTGTAAGGGCGCTACCATAGACTCAATCATCAGTGCCCGTATCTGGCACGCCGCGCATAGGGAGCCGCACCGTGAATGAGTATCAGCAGGGGGAGCCGCCCGCTTCGTCCCCTGCCATCGAGGCGCTGATCGCCCGGACGGCGATCGTGGTTCCTACCTATTGGGGCCGCTCGTTTGGCCTTCGCAGAGTCGGTGACAGCGTGGAGGATCATCCAACCCCCGTCAACCAGTCCGGTACGATGGCCCGCTTGCTGCGAAGCCTGCAAGCCCTCCCCGATCGGCCAAGAGTGGTGCTGTTGCTGATCTCCAGCTCCGCTCCCGACGTGGAAACCAGCGCCGCCTATCAGGTGGATACGATCCGCGACCTCTATCCGGACCTGCCCATCGCCCTCTGGACCCCCGCCCATGTGCGGATGCTGCATGGCAGGCTGCGGTCGCTGGGCCACGCCGATTGGATGCCCTGGTTCGATGGGCGGGGCTATCCGCAGGTCCGTAATCTGCAACTGCTGATTCCGTACCTGGTTGATTGCGACCTGGTGGTGGCCCTCGACGACGACGAAGTGGTGGAGGACCCACATTTCCTCCGCCGGGCCGCCGCCAGCGTGGCCCTGGGAGCCGACAACGGTGATCGGGTATTCGGGGCCGCGAGTTATTACCTGGACGAGGAAGGTTTCCGCCTGCATGAGGTGGCGGCGGACGCCGCCGCCAATCCCAATCCCTTTGAGCGGAAAATCGCCCTGATGAACGGCATGCTCCATCGCATCGAGGCGGAACCGGGCGCCGTGGTTTCCTCTGCCTTCGCCCTGGGCGGAAACAT
>JANWHO010000009.1 GCA_025450375.1 Chloroflexota bacterium | reverse complement strand
TGGCTGGCCAGGTACGCGCGTCCGTCATCGGTAATCGAATAGACGCGCTTCCCATCCTCGCTATTCGAGCGGACGTAGCCGCGATCCTCAAGCATCTGCAAGGTAGGATACACGGTGCCGGGACTGGGGGAGTAAAAGCCGGAGAATCGGCTTTCCAGTTCCTTGATCATTTCGTAGCCATGCTTGGGCCGCTCCATCAGGAGCTCAAGCAGGAGGTACTTCATGTCTCCCCGGCCAAAAACCCGCTCCGGGGCCATCCCGAAACGCCGTCCAAATCCTCCCATGCCTCCCCATCCTTTCGGTGACCAGCGGCGGCCACCCTGTTCCTTGAATCCATGACCAGTTGCCTGGGTATCCATCTAGCGTACCTCCTTCATCATTCGCCCGTGCGGCGATAACGATATATCGATAGTAATAGTCTTTGAGTTTAGGCGCAAGGGGTGCGCCGATCTCCGGTCACCCTTCCGGGGGGTATCGGAGAGAGGCGAGATAGCCTACCATCGGACCAAGGAGAAGCCAGGATTCGCGGCCCTCCAGTAATCACTCCGATGTGAGAGCATATGTTACCCATGGGTGCCAGGGCCTATCGTCGGTCTCTGTTCGCTGCCCTGATCGCGGCGGTCTTGATCTGCTCACCCTCCCTGGCCCGCGCCACGGGCGGGCCAGGTGCTCCGGCGGCCGCCCCGGCCCTGGAGGCGTCGTATCTTGCTCCACTTCTCTCCACGCCTACCCAGAGTAGGCTTCCCTGGACGTTGAGCGATCCGTCCCACAACGCTCGCGATCGGTCAAGTGCCACCGCTGTAGGGCCCAAACCGGCCACCCTGGTCGCTACCTCCGCGGACGTGCCGATGAGCGCGTCGGCTCCCCTGGTGTATGGCCCGGCGGTCCAGCGAGCGGTCTATGGGTTGAGCGCCAACGAGACTGGCGCGGGGCAGACCATTGCCGTGATCGGCTGGGGCGATCCGATTTCGGATGCGGATCTGGCTACCTGGGCCGCCGGGACTGGGGTAGCGCCGCTCACTTCCGGTACGGGATCCGGCCAGATCCAATGGCATTCCGTCTCGGGCGGCAGTTCCGCTACCGTGCAGTCGACCCAGGCGGAGGTAGCCATGGACGTGGAGTACGCGCATGCCATCGCGCCCCAGGCCAACCTCCGCGTCTACCTCGTCCCCGACACCTGCGATCAAACTGCCTGCAAGGGCGATTGGAGCAGCCTTGAGGCGGCGGTGCGCCAGGCAGTGGCCGACGGGGCAAAGCTAGTTACCGGCTCGTGGGGCGATCCTGAGTCGGAGCTGGGCAGCGATGGGATCTCGACCTTCGAGCCGATTCTGCAATCGGCGGCCGCGGCCGGAGTCAGCTTCTTTTTCGCCTCCGGGGACACCGGTTCGGCGGGCGGCGTTGAATACCCGGCGTCCTCTCCCTGGACGGTCGCGGTAGGCGGGGCTCAGTTGAACGCGGCCGACCCATCGAGCGCCGCCAACCTAGCAGGGTGGTCATTGAGCGGTGGTGGTTGCTCGACCCAACTGGCGCGCCCGGCCTGGCAGCCGGCCGTGCTCGCTGGCTGCGCTAACCGAGCGGTCCCCGATCTGGCCCTGGACGGCGATCCGCACACCGGGGTGCCGATATACTTTAGCCTGGGAAACGCTCAGGGCTGGCTGGTCGCGGGCGGCACCAGCCTTGCCGCTCCCATGGCGGCGGCCCTCTATGCCGATGTCTGCGCGGAAGCGGCGTGCGGGTGGGCGAATCCGGCGCTTGCCACCGCCAGCACCCGATCCGGGGCTTACTCGCCCGTCCTGGCCGGGTCGAACGGCGACTATCAGGCGGGTCCGGGATGGAATCCGATCACCGGCTGGGGAGTGCCCAACTTCGCCGTATGGCGCTCCGCCATGGCCGGCGCCGCGCCCGCCGGGACTGCTGTCCCAACCGCGACTCCCGTTCCGGCCGCCCCAACCGCCACCGCTGTCCGTGTCCTCCCGACCGCCTCCCCGACCAGGGTACCCCGGCCGCCGAGAGGGCCGCGTCCGTCGTAAGCCAGAGTGCGCGGCCTGCTATCGGCACATGCCACCGAAGGGCGGTGGCGGCCGGGGAATGACATCACTGGTTTCTGACGGGCTACTTGGACCTGCTCGGAAGCCTGTTCGGGAGGACTGCGTCAATCGGGATTGGGCTCATCGAGTACCCAAGGAATGGTCGCGAAGAACTCAAGTTGGGCGATGGCAAGACCGTGGAAGGCGTCTTCGACCACCACGGCCGTCCGCGTGAATCCCAACATGAATCCCGACGTGAATCGCTCCGAGAGCCATGCGAATGCGGTGTCAGGTCCATCCTCAATCCTGCCCACGAAGTGGAACCAGCCGCCGACGAGGCGGTGACCGGACTCGTCCTTGCCGTGGTAATCGACGACTTCCGCTTCGCGGCACGGGTCGATGCCGAGTCGTGCTTCACCTTCAAACTCTACCCGATTATTCCTCACCACGCCCAAGTATCGTGCCACTGTGGCCCTACCAGTCAGTTCTGCTTGATTTCTTACTTGCGCGGTGTAACATTGTGCACATCGTGGTGCTGGAACGGGCAATCGCAAGGGACTACCGCGCTCTTTTGCCGGCCTGGTCAGCTAGGCGGACCACAATAAGTGGCGCGCGGCTACGAGTTATGAGCGCGGCGCCCGCGCAAGCGCATCGGTAATCCATCCGGCGACGATCGGGTTCGCGCCGAGCCGGCGTGCTTGCCGGAGGGCCTGGCGTCCCGCCAGCAGACGATTCAATTGCGAGTCATCCCAGGCGATGCTCAAATAGTAATTCTTCGGACTGCCGTAGCCGGTGAGATCGGCCGTCCTCCCCTTGAGCAGGGCATATTCATGGGCGAGATCCTGCCGGAAGGCGGTGGCGCTGTCCCATCCGGCGGCGGCAAGCACCGCATTCAGTAACGCCTGACGGGAAGGTGGATAGAGCACCAAGAAGCGCCGATTGGTGCTGTGCCAGATTGAATCGAACTCATCATAGCCGATGATGTGGCCCTGTCCAAGATAAGGGTCGCTGGACACAAAGACGCCCTGGCGGTCATCGTATGCCTGAATTGGCCGATAATGTCCCACATGATCCGCCGCGCTTACGTACTGGCTGACAATGACTGGGAAGCCGTTGCTCACCAAAGCCTTTACCAGGCGCTCGGAACCGACGACCCCCAGCAATGCCCCCATCCCAAGGCCGCGCATATAGGGAGGCACCCCGTAGGGCGCCATGCCATAGGGATTGCCATCGGCGCGCAGAACTGCTTGTACCTGCGCCTGGCTGCGGTTGATCCCCCAGTAGGCAAGCACTTCGGCGACCGAGCTTGGGCCACAGTTGTTCCAGGTCTGGGGGATGTTGGTCAGGGGTCCCAGGCGGCCACTCGCGCGACTGGGCAAGACGGGAGCCTTTGCCGAGGTGAGAGGCGCGGCGGTACCCGGCGCCGGGCCCGCGACCAAGGCGCCAAGGGCGAGCATGCCGGCAACAAGTGACCGCGCAAAGCGGAATACTTGGGTCATTGACGGCTCCTTTCCGATTGATCAGCTTCCAGCACGCTCGAACGGGAAGTCAGAACTGGTGGCGTGTCTGGCTGAAGTTGCCCTTGGTGAACGCGAGGATTTTGGTGGGGGTTACCGAGAACACGAGAGCCATACCACCGCTTTCGTGGTGAAAGCCGCCGTTACGCGCCTCGTAGTGCCAACGCCCGTCCCACTTCGTGGCCCACGCCGCGGCGAGGCGCTTGAGCATATCGTCGTCGGTGACCTGAATGGCGTCTCCCTCGACCACGACATCCAGCCCTTCGTCCCAGTGGTTGCAGCCAGTCATCAGAATCACCCGCGGGTTGCCACGCAGGTTCATGGCCTTTTGTTCGGCGGCGCCGGTCGAGAAGTGGATGGCGTCATCGAGCCACACGGCCACGAGCGGCGTAACGTGGGGTCGACCATCGGCCCGGACCGTCGTGATCCAGAACAGCTCGGCTGTTTCGAGCACGCGACGGGTCTCCTTCCATCCGGTGGCAACCGCGCCGGGATCGCTGAATCGCGGGTCAAGTGTCGTCACTGGTTCGTGCATCAAAACACTCCTTTCGATTGCCGGCCGGAAAAGGTCAGACCGTGGCGGCCGGCGCGGGCTCCGGAACGCCGCCTTTCGTGGTGGGCCGCCGGCGGCGCGCGACCAGCCCCTTGGCGGCGATCGCCAGGCCGACCACCGTCATCACGTATGGGATCGACTGCGCCAGTTGGCTGGCCCCGATGTTCGCCGCTTGCATGTTGCTGGACACTCCCTGCGAGCCACCGTAAAAAAGGCAGGATAGGAAGGTGCCCAAGGGAGTGCCGCGGCCCAGGGTCTCGGCGGCGAGAGCGATCCAGCCTTGACCGGCGGACATGTCGCGATCGAAGCCGCCGAGCGGGCCAATGGAAAGGAAGCAGCCACCCAGTCCGGCCAGGGCGCCGCAGATCATCACGGCGATGAATTGGGTCCGGCGCACATTGATCCCCACGGTTGCCGCCGCTTCCGGATTCTCCCCAACCGAGCGGATATGGAGGCCAAGCGGGGTTTTGTAGAGCACGATATGGCTGACCGGGACCAGAAGCACCGCGACGTAGGTGAGGAGGCTCTGGCTGGTAAAGATGGGACCAAGCAGCGGCAGGGAATCAAGGCCGGGAATGCTGAAGGCGGGGATGGTCTGCAAGGCGGCTGGTTGGTAGTTTCCTTCCACGCCAAACCAATGGTTGAGGAGAAATACGGTCGTCCCGCTGGCCAGCAGGTTAATCGCGATTCCCACCACGATAATGTCCGCCCGGAGACCAATACTGACCAGGAAGAAGATCAAGGAAACCACGAGCGCCCCGCCAACCCCCGCCGCGACCCCCAGGAGCGCGTTGCCGCTCGTGCCGGAGGCGGCGGCGGCGAAGAAGGCCGAGAAGAGCAGGAGTCCCTCGATGGCAATGTTGAAAACCCCCGCCCGATCCGTAAATAGGTACCCCAATCCTGCCAGGATGAGGACGGTGCCGCTGACCCCCACGGCGTCACCGAGAAGCTGGGCATTGAAGATCTGGTGCCACATTGGCTTATGCCCCGCTCGCCTGGCCGCGGATCTTCAACTTCTTCCGCCAGTCCAGGCTCACTTGCACGGTCACGAAAAGGATGATCAATCCCTGGACGACCGTGATGATATGGGAGTCCACGTTGGTGTTGTTGGCAATCAGCTGGCTGCCCTCCTCGAGAAGGGCGTAAAGGATCGCTGCCACGAGCACCCCGATGGGCTCCAACCGGGCCAGGAGGGCGACCGTCACCCCGGTGAATCCCCACTGGGGCCCGGCGAAGGTGGTGGTGTATTGGTGCTGGAAGCCCATGACTTGCACCGCCCCGCCGATCCCGGCCAGGGCGCCTCCGATCACCATGGCCCCGAGGATCACTCGCGGGACCGGGACGCCGCCCAGGCGGGCAAAGTTCGGGTTGTGGCCCGCCATGCGGATCTCATAGCCGAGCGGGGTGCGATAGAGCAGAACAAAAGCGAAGACCACGGCCAGGATATCGACCACGAAACCCCAGTGAAACTGAGAGCCGGCGATCGTGGGGAACTGGGCCCCCACCGGGATCACGGCGGTGGCCACCCCGGCGCTGCCGCTGCTTGCTAGCGGGCCGCCGGGGCTGACCGCGAAGCTGGCTATGTCAATTGCCACGTAGTTGAGCATGATCGTGCTGACCAACTCCGTGGCCCCCACGTAGGCACGGAGCCAACCGGGGATGGCGGCGAACGCCGCTCCCCCGACGGCGCCAACCAGAATGACCAGCGGGAGGAGAACCACGCCGGGCAAGCCGGACCAGGCAACCGCCGCCCACGCGGTGGCGAGGGCACCTAGCTGCAACTGGCCCTCTCCCCCCAAATTGAACACGTTGGCCCGGAATGAGATCGCGGCGGTCAAACCAGTCAACACGATCGGAATAGCATAGAAGAGGACGGCGCTAAAAGTGTCCCAGGTGCGGAAGGGTTCGATTAGCAGGTTCTCGTAGGCCGGGAAGGGGTTCTCCCCCGTATAGACAATGATCGCCATCCCGATCAGTAAGGCCACCCCGACTACCAACACTGGGCGGAGGATCGCGTAGCCAAGATGGGCCAGGCGCCGGTGCCGGGCGTCTCCTTCCTCGGTGGGGGCGGCGACTAACTCGTTCATGCGGCGGGCTCGCCGGTGTGTTTGATGCCAAGCATATAGAGACCCAGTTCCTCCTCGCTCACCGCGCCGGCCTCGAACACGCCAGTAACCCGTCCTTCATAAAGCACGGCGACCCGATCGGAGAGGGCCAGCACTTCGCTCAGTTCCGCCGAGACGAGGAGGACGGCCGCACCCCGGTCGCGCGCGGCCACGATCCGCTGGTGGATTGCTTCAATGGCCCCGATGTCCACGCCCCGGGTCGGCTGGGCGGCAATCAGCAGTTTCGGATCCATCCCAAGCTCGCGCGCCACGACCAGCTTTTGCATATTTCCACCTGATAGCGAGGAGACGGGGAGACTGATATCACGGGTGCGCACGTCGCTCCTCCGTACCAGGTCCCAGGCATAGGCAGCCATCCGGCGGGGCAAAAGAAAGAGGCCGCTGGTGAGCGGGGCCTGGTAGTACCTGGACATCGCGAGGTTGTCCTTGATGCTGGCGGCGGCCGCAACGCCATGCTTCAGCCGATCCTCTGGTACGGCGGCCATCCCGGCTTCCCGGCGGCCGCGCGGGGATAGCTTGCTAATGTCTCGACCATCCAACATGACCCGGCCAGCCGTGATGGGCCGCAGGCCGGTGAGCGCCTCGACCAACTCCGACTGCCCGTTTCCTTCCACACCCGCGATCCCTACAATCTCCCCCGACCGCACCATGAGGTCCACTCCCCGCACGGCTGGGAGGCCGCGGTCGTCCGCCGCGTGGACGCCGAGTATTTCCAGTACCGGATCGCCAGGGTGTGCCGCCGCCTTGGTCACGGTGGGGAGATAATCACGCCCGATCATCATCCGGGCCAACTCGCGCGGCGAGGTATCGCGGGTCTCGACCGTCCCTACCTTCTTGCCGCCCCGCATCACGGTTACCCGGCTCGACACCTGCATCACCTCGTTCAGTTTGTGGCTGATGAAGACGACGGTCATCCCCCTGGCTACCAGATCTTTTAGGATACCGAATAACTCGGTGGTTTCCTGCGGGGTCAAGACGGCGGTCGGCTCGTCCAGAATCAGAATGCGGGCTCCGCGGGCGAGCGCCTTCAGGATCTCCACCCGCTGTCGCAGACCGACCGAGATATCGCGGACCACGGCGTCGGGATTGACCCGCAAGCCGTAGCGCTCTGACAGTTCGCGCGTCAAGGCTCGGGCGCGCGAAACATCGGTCAAAATGAGGTTCCGGGTCGGCTCGATGCCCAGGACGATGTTCTCGGCCACGGTCAACGATTGGAGGAGCATGAAGTGTTGGTGCACCATGCCGATGCCGTGAGCAATCGCCACGTGGGGATTGGCGATCACCGTGGGCTTCCCGTCGAGGAGGATGCGCCCGGCGTCCGGCTGATAGAGGCCGAACAGGATCTTCATCAGGGTCGTCTTGCCGGCCCCGTTTTCGCCGACCAACGCGTGGACCTCGGCATGACGCACGTCGAAGTCGACCCGCTCGTTGGCGACGACCGTTCCGAAGCGCTTCTCGATCCCCACCAGTTCGACGGCGTTCACCGATCGATTGCCCTCCAGGCCAAGCGCGAGAGCGCCGTCGCCGCGCGTGTCCCGCGCTTCGATGGCGCTCTGGTGGGTCAGTGAGCTAGCCGAAGCTCAGTCTAGTATGCGGTCTTCACCTTGATTTTCCCGCTCATCACCTGGGCCTCCAGCACGTCAAGCTTCTTATACATGGCAGGAGTAATGATCGCGCGGGTGTAGGAATCGCGGGTGAGATCCACGCCGTGATTTTGCAGGCCGTAGTAGTAGATATGACCACCCTGGAGTTTGTTCTGGGTGGCGAGCTTGATCAGGTCGAACACCGAGTTGTCCACCCGCTTCACCACCGAGCCGATCACATGGCCTGGAGCTACTGAGTCCTGATTGGAATCGACGCCAATCGCGTAGCGGTTGGCTATCTTGGCCTGGCTCAGGACGCCGAGCCCTGATCCGCCGGCCACCTGGTAGACCACGGCCGAGCCAGCACTGAAGAGCGAGGCGGCCAGACGAGCGCCTGCCGGCTTGTTGTTCCAGGTATCATTGCCGCCACTGCCGCCGATAAACGTCACGTTCACGGAGATCTTCGGATCCACGGCCTTGGCCCCCTGGACGTAGCCGTCCTGGAAGTCGATGATCACGGGGATCTTCTGGCCGCCGACCATGCCAATGATTTTTTTGTGACTGACGTACGGAAGATTGCTCTCCGTCACCATGGCCGCCAGGGCACCAGCCAGGAACGATCCCTCATTTTGCTTGTAGATGATCGAGCTGACCGAGGGGCTGGTGGCGAACGAGTTATCGTCGAAGTCGATCACCCGCTGCTTGGGGTATTTGGCAATGAGGGCCTTGGTGGCGATATTCATCGTCGCGTCGGAAGAGTCCAGCACAATAAGGTTGTAGCGACCGCTGCCGGCCAGGGCCAGCAATTGAGTTTGCCACTGGGTGGCATCGTTTTGTTGTACTACCTTGAGCGAGACGCCCAGTTGGCTCTTGGCGCGGGTGACCCCAGAGTTCGCCGAGTCGAAAAATCCGAGGTCGCCGAGCGAACCGTCAATATAGAGCAGGACCGACATGGAGGAACGGCTCGTAGTCGCCGCGTGACTGGGCGTGGCATAGCCCGAAACCAGGCTGAAAATAAGTGCTGTCGCGCCAAGGATCGTGAGCTTCTTCATAGGCGTACTATCCTTCCCTGCTGCGCTCCCCCGTCCCCATATGCCTCGTTGCACTGGTTATCATTCACGGGGGGCGGCTTGAACGGCTGGGGTGCCAGGATTCGAACCTGGGAATGCCGGTTCCAAAGACCGGTGCCTTACCGCTTGGCGACACCCCATCTGGTAGGAGGGTACCGGCAGCATTCGCGGCTGTCAATCCAGAAAAAATGGGCGCCGGGCGGGTCACCATTCGGAGCCAATGATAGCAATCACGTATCATGGACCGGTGCAATGTTTACGACCTGTCGACTCCGTTATCTGGCCCTGGTTCGTTCCCTCCTCCATCCGTGCGGCGGATACGGCGTGCTTCCAGCATGGAATAGGGCGCCAGGCCGCGTGCTGGTGAAGTGGCGGCGCGCGGCTCGGTGGTGGCTTCTGGCGCTGGCCCTGTTCGCGGGCAGCGTGCCGGCCCATGCCGGAGGGGGGACGGGCTACGGGATCGCCGCCATCCAGCCGCTGGTTCGGACCGGCAACCCTGCCCTGGACCTGGCGCAGCGCTACGCCCTGGCGGTTCTGGCGACCGACTTCACCGGTGACACCCATGTGGCGGCGGCCGGCTACTACACCAATCCCTGGATACGAGATAGTTTCGCCTGGGGCATGATTCCCACTCGGGCCGGAGGCAGCCTCGCTTCATACAGCGGTCTGGAATTGAACTACTGGCTTGGCCGCCAGCAACCGTTCGGCGGCTGGCTTACCGCTCCCAAGTCGGGCTATTTTGATGAAACTCCAATTCTGATCAGCGCCGCGCTCGATGCCTATCGAGTTTCGGGGGATCTGGCGGCCCTCCGAACGGCCCTCCCCAGGTTGGAACGTGGATGGCGGTGGCTGGACCGCGGCTTCGTCCGCCCAGCTCATGGCAGTTCGGTGCTCATCTACGCGAACGTGCCCCCGCACACCGCGGCCGATTGGGCGGATCAGGTAGCCCGGCGGGGCTACGCCACCGAACTGGAGGCGCTCTGGTATTCCGCTACTCGCAGCCTTTCGGTAACGGAAAGCATTCTTCATCACCCAGGCCGGGCTCGCTACTACGCCGCGTTCGCGGCCCGGATCAAGTTCGACATCAATCGCCTTTTGTGGACTGACCGGGCGCCCATCGCGCGCAACGCCCCCGCCGTACCAGGGTTCGGTCACTACCGCTCCTGGGTTGGCCCGCGCGATTATTTCGAATTGGATAGCAATTTCCTCTGCATCGTGTACGGGATCGCCAGCCCTGCCCAGGCGGCGAGCATCGACAACTTCGTCATGGCCCATTCGTCGTATCTCCTCGGACTGGGGGGCGGTGAAGGGATTCCGGCGCGGGTACTCTATGGCGACTATGATCCGAAGGACTACGCCGGGAAGCATTCGCGCCTGGGGCCCGGGCGGTATCAGAGCGCCTATTGGCCCACCGTGGGCGCGCTCGTGGCCCTCGGCTACGCGCGATCCGGCCGGGTCACGGAGGCACGGGCCATTCTGATGAAGTTGGCTCGGACCTTTGTTCAGGGCGGAGACATCCGCGAATGGTATGGACAGGACGGTCAGGGAAGCGGAGCCCCAGCCTTTGGTTGGGCCGCCAGAATGTTCCTGGTAGCCCTCTACGCGGCCTATCTTGGGGTCGAGTGGTACGACGCCCCGCCCGGCATCCCAGCCGTACCAGGGATCACGCTGGAAAATCCGGCCGGATCGGGTGAGGCGGCGCTCAGCTACCATGGCCGAGTCTTGCAAGTGCGGGTGAGCGGCCAGGGCGGGTCCGTGCGGGTGGCAATTGGTCCCAGCATCCACCATACGACCCTTTTGCCGGGGCCCTTGCTGTGCAAGGGTTGCACGGTAAACGTGAAATGGGCCGGATAACGGGCGGTGCCCGCCTTCGTGGTAGAATCAAGAGGAACGACCCTTAATTGACTTCGGAGTGCGAATAGATGCGATTTCGTGTCCTCGATCAGGTATTCGAGCAGTTTCCGAGCGTGTGCATCGGGCTGGTGGTGGCTCGTGGGGTGGATAACACCCGAGGCGTTCCGGCTCTGGAGGCGTCGCTCCGCGCGGTCGAGGCAGATCTTGCCGCTCGTTTCGAGCGCGAGGGCGCGAAGGTTGAACTGGCCTTCTTACCCTGGCGGGCCGCCTTCGCAAGCCTGGGCATGAGTCCAGGTCGGTTCAAAAGCTCCGTGGAGGCCCTGGCAAGCCGGGCCCGGAAGGGATCGCCTTTACCCGACCTTGGCCCGGTGGTGAACCTGGTCAACGCAACCTCCCTGCGCTACCTGCTCCCCATCGGCTCCCATGACCTGGACAGAGTTCAGGGAGACATCAAGGTGGGTCCGAGTGCCGGCGGCCTCCGATTTACCGCCCTGGGCCAGACGGAGTCCGAGGAGGTGGAGGCCGGTGAGTTCGTCTACATGGACGAGCGGGAGGTCCGGACCCGCCGCTGGGTCTGGCGGCAGAGCGAGCATTCCAAGGTCACCGCCGAGTCCACCAACATCCTTTTCCCGATCGACGGTTGGGTAGGGATCAATGACTCCGAGGTGCGCGAAGCCCAGGAATCCCTGGTCCGCGTCCTGCGCCAGGAACTCGGGGCTCGGACCGAATGTTTTTTCGTGGATAGTGAACATCGTGAGGCGCGTATCTCCGCGGAATCCGCGGCAGCCGACCAGATAGTGGAAGGCGGTGATGGCTTCCGGATGGGCGGCCTTGGCTACCGCGAGAAGGCGACGCTTGCGGCGCCCGAAGCTCGGGAATGGGAAAATGGGGAAGCGAATAAGGGGATCGAGGACAGCGGCGCCCGTCGGCGGCGATGGGCCGGCCTCGA
>JANWHO010000008.1 GCA_025450375.1 Chloroflexota bacterium | reverse complement strand
TACAGGCCCCGCCTCTATCTAGTCAGCAGCCCGAAGGTCGCGAAGACCAATCTGCCAATAGGTGAGGTAGGTATAGCTCACGCCGAAGTACGTCTCGCTGTAAGTCTCCAGGGACATGCCGTTAGTTCCTGGGCTGAGGACGAGAGCGAAAGATAGAGTGGGCAGCTTGGTGCGGAGGCGTAGCGCGGCGTTGTATTCCCACATGCGATAGCCGAAGTTAGCGCGATGCCGGCGTTGCACCTCGGTGTGGATGAGGATCAGTTCGGGTTTATCGTCTAGAGTCCGTACTTCAGCGACCAGATCGGCGAGGCGGCGCTTGCCGTCAGGAATGTCGGTGAAGATTTCAGGGCTACGGAAGGTAATAGATCCAGGATCAATGCCCGCCGCGATATCTGGCGCGAAGAGAGTGAGGAAATCGAAAAAGAACGTGGTGAGTAGATCTTTGAACAGCTGATCATGTGACACAGAGCCTCCTGGAAGATGCAAGGGTGCGTCTTGTACCAGGATCATAACAGAAGTGAGAGAGGGTTATACGTGGTGAGTGCGTGGATAGCTCCGCTCCCGCGAACTCTACCTCATGGTAGAGTGTCCTTATGCTCGCTATTCCTCCCACCACTGGCGCCCTCACCTGTGACGAGGCGCTAAGCCGCTATTTGGATCATTTGACCTTGCGGGGCCGGGCTCCCGCTACCGTACGCACCTATGCCGCCTCGATCGGCTGCCTGTTCTCCTGGTTGGCGGCGCGCGGGCGCGATCCCGTCGCATGTCCTGTAGCCCAGGTAGGGACGGCCGACGTGACCGGATTCCTCCTTGGGGCCACGCGGGCCGGACGGAAGCCGGCGACCCGCGCGGCCTACTTGACCGCGATCACCGCCTTTTTCCGCTACCTGATCCTGCAGGGGGACTATCCGGGAACAGTGGAGGCGATGCGGGCTCAATTCGCTGAGTTGACCGTGAAGGGGGCCCGCTATCGGCCGGCCCCTGATGGCAGGCTGCCCGCCCTGGTGCGGGCGGCGGATCGGGCGCCAGCCGCCACCGCGGGGCCACGAACCATTCTGGTAGCGGCCCGCAACCAGGCGATCATCCATACCCTGTTCGCCAGCGGGATGCGAGTCTCCGAGGTGGCCGGGCTCTCGCGCCAGGATATGGACTGGGGGCACGGACAGGCATTGATCACGGGGAAAGGGGGGCGGCAGCGGCTCGTCTTCTTTTCGCCAGGCGCGCTGGCCTCGATCAATCGGTATCTGGATCTGCGGGGCGACGACGGATTCGCGCCGCTTTTCCTGCACCACGACAACGCGCATGCCGCGGAGTATCACCAGTTACGAGCCAGGAAGGATGAAGGGGAAGCGCTCCGCCTCTCGCCCCGCCAGATTCAGAGCGTGGTGCGGAGGTTGGCGCGGGCCGAGGGGCTACGGGCGACCCCACACACCTTCCGCCACTTCGTGGCCACCGACCTCCTGAACGAGGCGGGCGCGGACATTCGCGACGTGCAAGAGATTCTGGGCCATGCCAGTCTGGCCACGACCCAGATCTACACCCACAAGGGGGCGGTACGCCTGGCGGCCACGGCGGCGCGGCGGTTTGGGGAGGCGCGTGGGGAGTAGAAGAACAGAACTTGACAATGTTGCCGGAAAGGCGCTGATCATCATGCGAGACGAAACGGATGCCCATAAGGATGGGCACATCGCGACTGACCGGGAGTTGGCCGCAATGCGGGTACTGATCGAAGCGCAACGCGCGGAGACGCTGCTTCTGAAAGCGCGCCTGGGAGCGATCGAGGACGGACGTGGGGGCCGAACCGCTCGGAGCGGCTGGGCGCCCTCCCGCGTCCTCGGCGTGGCGGCGCTCGGGTGCATGGGCATGCTCGCCCTCGGCACCAACGCCTTCGCCGGTAGCCCTGCCTCGCAAGGCACCATTCATGCGTGCTATGTCTCTACTCCGCCAAAGGTCAGTCGTGGCCGGAGAGCGAGTCCCGTGCCGGCGCTGGGCTCGTTGCGGCTGATCAACCCCAGCAAGCATCAGGGATGCGCCCATGGGGAGATGGCGATAAGCTGGAATCAGATTGGTCCCATGGGACTTCAGGGACCGGAGGGGGCGCTGGGAACCCGAGGGCCGGTGGGCGCCACCGGCCCAGTGGGACCAACCGGACCGCCGGGATTGACCGGCCAGCGCGGCGTGCCAGGTCCAGGAGGGCCCCAAGGTTGGGTGGGCCCCAAGGGTGTGCCTGGTCCGCAAGGGCGTCCAGGCCCACAAGGACTCGTGGGCGCGGACGGGCCGGAGGGACCGATGGGGGTAGCTGGACCGGCCGGACCCACCGGCCCAACTGGAGCGACCGGGGCACAGGGACCGGCCGGCGCCCCGGGACTGAACTGGCGCGGCAATTGGTCCCCGGCCACGGCCTACGCCGCCAACGACGCGGTGCAGTTCGGAGGCTCCTCATGGATCGCGACCGCCGCGAATACTGGGAATGCCCCACACGCGGGCGGCGCCCAGTGGAACCTCCTGGCCGAAGGGCTGATCGCGCCGACGGCGGCGGTGACTCAAACCACCTCGGGGGTCGCCTTCACCGTCCATGTTCAGGGGACCGGCTTCCGGCCGAATACCACGGACGTCATTCAGGTGACCCAGGGCACGAACACACAGCAGGGTTCGGCGACCGTGGATGCCACGGGCAACTTCGTTTCCCCTGTCGTCATTCCTGGATTTGCTTGCGGATCGAGCCAATCGGTCTCGGTCGAAATCACGGATGCCAATGGAGCGCCTCTGAGCTACGGCACGTACACGCCGGCCTGCTGATCACGGGGGTAGGCTGCTCCCTCTTCCCTGCCTGAAACACAGATAGCACGGATTGCCACAGATTACACGGATGGCAATCCGTGCTATCTGTGTTTCAGGGTAACATGCGATTCCTGCCAAGAAATGAGCAGGGGCCCTGACGCCGTGACGTCGGGACCCCTGCTGACGAAGAGCGCGAGGAAGGCGGTAAGTCCGGCGCTAATAGCCGGATTTCGCGGCGGGCGTCGGGCTGCTCGCGGCCGGCGCGGCGGCGCCGGGTACGACCACGGCCCACCAATAGCCGCCGCTGGCGATCAAGCCCTGGCCGTTGAGATCTCCGGCCTTCTTGTCCTCAAGGAAGGTGTAGAGGGGAGCGCCATCAAAGGTAAGCTGGTGGGTGCCGTCGGCGCGCATGATCTCCCCGAACGTGCCGGTGACGCCGGTCATGCTCTTGGGCACGGTCACGCCATTGGCTACCAGCGTTGGCGGCCAGAACTTCGCGCACTGCCCGGAACAGACGCTCTTGTTCTTGCTGTCGGCGGCGAAGACATAGAGGGTCAGGCCCTTGGCGTTGACCAGGAGATGGCCGGGCGCCATCGACACCAGGGCCGGCGCCGCCTGGCTGTGGTTACTCGCGTAGGCGCCGGCGGCGCCGGCCAGCAGGAGCGGAGCCGCGAGCACCGAGATGAACCGAGATGAGAGCCGCATTGTCTGTACCTCCAGGTGAAATGGCGCCCGACGGCGCGTCCCATGCCGGATCATCATGTCCGACTGAAAGACTATACGAGCGCCGTTACGGGTCATATGCTACCCGCTCTCGTCCGCGAGCCACGAAACGAGGGCCTGTACGGCGTACCGGTCAGGCCCTCGTTTCGTGGCTCGCGGCGGAGTTCTCTCTCGCTACATACCGGATCCGACCACCACGGCCCACCAGATACCGCCCACGCCCTCGCCGTTCACGTCGCCGGCCTTCTTGTCATTGGCGAAGGTATAGAGAGGAGCGCCATCGTAGGTCAGCTGAGCGCCTCCACCCTTGAGCATCATCTCGCCGATCGTGCCCATCATGCCGGCCATCTTGCCGGGGGCCTTGGCGCCCGCCGGGACCATCGCGGCCGGCCAATACGTGGCGCACTGACCCGTGCAGGTGCTCTTGTTCTTGCTGTCCTTGGCAAAGACATAGAGGGTCATCCCTTTCGCGTCGACCAGGATATGCGCGGGGGCGGTCTTGACCAATGTCATCGCCGCTTGACCATGAGATCTGGCCTGAGCGCCGACCACCACGGATGCCAACAACAGAGGGGCCGCGAGGAGTGAGATGAATCGCGTTGAGTGCCGCATTCCGCACCTCCCGATGCTACGGGCGCCCGACGGCGCGCCATGTGCCGGACCCGACGGCCGGCTAAAACCTTTATACGGAGCGGGTTACAGTCTAGATTCACTCGGGTTATGCGGATTTTCCAGGGAACGTTCCACGGCTTTCCCTACCACCCGTGGAGACCAACCGGGGCATCTACCCTATCCCTGGATACGCTCTTCCCAGGAGTCGACCACGTTTTCCTTGACAGGCAACATTCCCGTGCTATGCTGCCTCAAGGATAATTGAACGTATGTCCTAATTTAGGAGGAGCGATGGTACGGGGACGGAGCAGAGCCCGGAGCGCGGCTGGGACGGAACGGCTGGCCGAGGCATTCAACCCAACCACCTTCAGTGGCGGTCCGTTGCAGGAGGACTGGTATTGGGGCCGCCTTTCGGCGGGGATAGAGGAGGACTACTATTGGCGGCGCCTCTCCGATAACTGGTATCAGAAGGACGTGATCCCCAGTACCTACCTGGAGATCCACAACCAGTGCTACGAGGCATACAACGCCAACCCCCTGGCCAACTATATCATCGAGATCACCACCAACTTCGTCCTGGGGACCGGGATCTCAGTGGCGGCGGCCAACCGGAAGACGCAGCGGGTGATTGACGCCTTCTGGAACGAGCCCGAGAATCACATGGCCACCCGTGTGTACAGTCTTTGCACCGAGTTGAGCCTGTATGGTGAACTGTTCATCCGCTTCTTCGTCAATCCCTTCTCGGGAGCGGTAAAGATCGCCCAGATCGACCCCAGTTTGATCGACCAGATCGAGACCGACCCCGACAACATCGAGAAAGCGATCCGCTTCCACCAGCGTCCGGTCGGACCGGGCGGTGCCCTGTGGAGCGCCACGGCGCCAGTGGGCGGGATCCAGCCGCCCGCGCCCACCCTGGAGCCGACCGGGGCCAGCTATCCCGGCGACGCGGTGATGGCCGGCACCTGGTACGAGGCGGGGAGCGAGGTAGCGCAATTCAAGATCAATAGCGTGAGCAATGCCAAACGGGGCAAAAGCGATCTGGCCACCTTGCTCCCCTGGCTCCGTCGCTACAAGGATTGGCTGACCGATCGGGTGCGAATCAACAAATACAAGGCGGCCTTTCTCTGGGATATTCAACTGAGCGGGGCCGATGCCAAGACGATCGACCGGAAACGGATGCAGTATGCTTATCCGCCCGATCCGGGCAGCATCATCGTGCATAACGAGTCCGAGCAATGGAGCGCCGTGCAGCCGAAGATCGAGGCGGGCGACGCCGAGGCGGATGGCAGGGCGATCAAGATGATGATCGCCATGGGTGCGGGGTTGCCCGAGC
>JANWHO010000007.1 GCA_025450375.1 Chloroflexota bacterium | reverse complement strand
GCGGCCCCAAGAGGCCCACCAGGCGCTTGCTCATCCTCCAGGTCGCGGCGTGGGCGGTCCAGCGACTGGCGGGGCGGTCCAGGACAGTCGGCGACAAAAGGCGTTCCTCCTCCCGAGGGGGCACGCCGGAGCGAGTGACACATCGAGGCGCCGCGGCTCACATGCGCGCCCGGTACGGTGCGACCGGGTGACGAGCAAGGGCACGCCCGTGAATTCGGGCGCGCGTCCGCCATGATGGCGGAGCAATCTCCCTCCAGTGTACCGCGTTCGGAGGAACACCTCACAGTGGTGGTTGAGAGCGTTCCCGGATCAGTCGGATCGGTCCGATCCGACTGATCCGTCCGATGGCCGAAGTAACCCGCGCTTCGTGCGCGTGATTGGCCGTTCCCGGTATGTTAGCCACGAAAGAGTGAACATGAGCGCAGCACTGAAGACACCGCGCGACATGCCGGCCGCGGCTGGTCCCCCACCGGCTGGCCACATGGCCGCGGGAAGCCGGCTAGGGGTCATCACGGCCCTGGTCGCCGTGTATGTCATCTGGGGTTCTACCTTCCTGGGAATCCGGGTGGCCCTGGAGGGTTTCCCAGCCCTGACGATGGGCGGCATCCGTTTCTTGCTGGCTGGCGCCCTTCTCTACGGGCTGACGCGGATGCGCGGCGGCCCCGCGCCTACCGGGAAGCAGTGGCGCGGGGCGGCGGTCCTGGCGGTCCTCCTCTTGGGGCTGGGCAACGGTGGCGTGACCTTCGCCGAGCAATGGGTCACCTCCAGCCTGGCCGCCCTGGCCCTTGGCGCTACCCCGATCTGGGCGGCGCTGTTCGCGGGACTGCTGGGCCGTTGGCCTGGGCGACTGGAATGGCTGGGCCTGGCGGTCGGCTTTTCCGGATTGGTGATCCTCAATCTGGGCGGCGGCCTGCGGGCAAGCCCGGAGGGGATGATCGTCCTGCTGCTAGCCCCGATCGGCTGGGCGCTCGGCACGGTGCTCAGCCCGCGGTTGGCGCTGCCGGATGGACTGATGGCCAGCGCCGCCGAGATGCTGATCGGCGGCGCCCTTCTGCTCGTTCTGGGGCTGGCGCGCGGTGAACGGATTCACGCGGCGCCGGGTCCCCATGCCATACTGGCCTTGCTCTACCTGGTGGTATTCGGGGCCCTGGTCGGTTTCAGCGCCTATTCCTATCTTCTGCGACATGTGAGGACATCGCTGGCCACCAGCTATGCCTACGTCAATCCAGTGGTGGCGGTGCTGCTTGGCGTAACCCTGGCCGGCGACCGGATGGCTCAGGCCGGTTTAGTGGCCATGCCGATCATCCTGGTCGGGGTGGCGCTGGTGCTGCTCGGGCGCGAGCGCCGGCCTCGCTCGCGGTAGCAGGAGATTGTCCCCCATGATTCGCAAACCACGCCGCGCCCCGCGGGCATTGGTAGGGGTGCACGGCGGGGCATCTGTTTGGCGGGTGGGTGCACTGCTGTGCACCCCTACCCAACCACATCCCGCCTCGCTGTCTTTGGCGAGAAAAATGTGGATAATGATGAGCCCCGTTCGCGTCCAGCGTTGACGGGCACCTCCCGCCTATAGTAACCTGAGAATAATGACTGACTGGTCAGTCACAATGGATTCATGGGTTATGAAAGGTGATTGAGGCCATGCTTTCCCGAATGCTATTGTTACCCGTGGGCCCGCGCGCCAAATGGATCGTGCTGATCCTCTGGCTGATTCCGGTCGTAGCCCTGGCCCCCTTCTCAATCAAGTTCAACACCGTGCAAAGTGACAATCCGGCGCTCTTTACCCCCAGCGGCGCCGAGTCTACTCAGGCGACCTCGATCCTGCAAAGCCAGTTCCCCGGTGGCCGCCTGGCCCAGGCGATCGTCGTGTACCAACGCCCAGGCGGCCTGACCGCCGCGGACCGGGCGCGCATGCGTGCCGATATGGCCTCGTTCCACGGCGCCGGCCTCCCACCGGGAGTCCAGCCGCCCATTCTCGACGCCCCGGCGGCAAACGGTACCCTGGCTAGCTTCAGCATGGCCATGCAGGATAGTGACGCCACCAAAGCCCAGCAGGCCATTGACGCGATCCGAGCGCGGGTTGGGCACGGCGGCAACGGGCTGACCATCCGGGTTACCGGGCCGGCCGCCTTTCTGGTCGATACGCTCAAATCGTTCAGCTCGATTGATGGTCTGATCCTGGGGATCACGGTGAGCCTGGTCTTGGTTCTGTTGCTCCTGATCTACCGCTCTCCCATCCTGCCCTTGCTGCCGATCGCCTGCGTCGGCGCCGCGTACACGATAGTCGCGGCCATCCTCTACCTGCTGGCCACCCATGCCGGGCTGACCGTGGATGGTCAGTCCGCCAGCGTGTTGCCGGTATTGATGTTCGGGGCCGGCACGGACTACGCGCTCTTGTTGGTGGCCCGCTATCGGGAAGAGCTGCGGGTGACCGCGGATCGCCACGGCGCCATGGCCGATACGCTGCGCAAAGCGGGACCTGCCCTCCTCTCCAGCGGTTCCACCGTGCTGGCGGCGATGCTGACTCTCCTGCTGGCTACCCTGCGCTCCACCCACAACCTAGGCCCCATTCTGGCGATCGGCATCGCAGCCACCTTGCTGGCCGGCTTGACCCTCTTCCCGGCCCTCCTGCAGATCGTTGGCCCCGCGGCCTTCTGGCCGGCCGCGCCCAAAGCCGGCGGGACGGCGGTTCCCGCCCATGCCCTCTGGCGGCGGGTGGGCGAGTTCACGCGCCGCCGCCCTGGTCCGATTGCCGTCGTCGTCTGCCTGGCTCTCCTACTGGGAGCGACCGGGGTTGCCAGCTCCCAGGATACGCTCAATTTCCAGAACGGCTTCATTAGTCCGCCGGAAAGCGTCCAGGGTTTCGCGTTGATCAAGGCGGCCGAGCCGGCCGGCTTGCTTTCCCCCACGGTGGTGATCGCGAGGCCGGCGAGCGCCCTGCCGGCGGTGATGCGCGCCGCCCATGGAGTATCCGGAGTGGCCTCGGTCACACTTCCGCCGGCGTCAGGGAGCGGCGGATACGTCGAGGGGTTCGTGGTCTTCACCGACGATCCTTATGGCCCACCCGCCCTGGCCCGCATCGGCGCCTTGCGGCAGGCCGTCCACGCGGCGGCCCCGCCAGGGGCCACGGTGCTGGTCGGCGGCGAGACGGCGATCGCCCGTGATACCAATGATGCCGCCAATCATGATCTTAACCTCATAGCGCCGGTGCTGTTGTTGGTGATTCTGATCATTCTCAGCCTGCTGTTGCGCTCGCTCGTGGCCCCGCTCTATCTGATCTTTACCGTGGTTCTTTCCTTCCTGGCCTCGCTTGGGATCAGCGTGTACGCCTTCCGCTACCTGTTCGGTTTCGCGGGGATCGAATCCGACATTCCTACCTTTGTTTTCCTCTTCCTGGTGGCACTCGGAGTGGACTACAACATCTTCTTGATCAGCAGGGTGCGCGAGGAATCGCTCATGCACGGTACGGAGCAGGGAATGCTGCGTGGGCTGGCCGCGACCGGCGGGATTATCACTTCGGCCGGACTGATCCTGGCCGGAACTTTCTCCGTGCTGACCGTGTTGCCGCTCAAACAATTGGTGGAGATCGGCTTCGCGGTGGCGTTCGGCATTCTCCTGGACACGGTCGTGGTGCGGAGTATTCTGGTCCCGGCCCTCGTCTTCCTCGTGGGTCCGCGAAGCTGGTGGCCCTCCAGTCTGGCCCGAAGCGGTGGTCGGGATCAACCAACGCCCACCCGGCAAGACACGGTGGCCTGATGCCGCCAGACCGGCTCGACAGGTACACTGTCCAGAAGGGGGCCTCATGCCGCGAGCCGATGTAAGCGAGACTCGGAAGAGCCAGATCCTCGACGCGGCTGCCACGGTCTTCGCCCGCCTGGGCTTCCATCAGGCGCGGATGGACGACATCGCGGCCGAGGCGAGGCTGAGTAAGGGTGCGCTCTATCTCTACTATAAGAGCAAGGATGCCATTGTCTTTGCCATTCTTCGTCTCTTCTTTGGCCACGCTTTGCAAGACCTGCGGGCGCCGCGGACCTCGACCGGATCGGTGGCTGCCCAATTGTTCGACATTATTCACCAGGCCACCGCGGAAATGGAGCGCATCCCCGGCGTGCAGGCGATCTCCTTTGAGTTCTACGCGGTGGCCGCCCGTCAGAGTGCCGTTCGCGACTACCTCAGGAGCTACTTTGGCGAGTTCCGTGATGGGTTGGCGGCCATCATCCAACGTGGAATCGACTCGGGCGAGTTCCGGGCCGGGATGGATCCCCAGGCGGCGGCCTTCACGGTAGTCGCTCTGATGGAGGGGCTCGCCTTGCTGTGGATGATGGATCCTCAGGCCGTGCGGCCGGCCAGCGATGGTGAGCAGGCGCTGCGATTGCTGCTGGACGGCATGCGGACGCCTCTTCAGCCCATGGCTGATAAATAGGAAACAGCCAGTCGTTGAAGGCTGGACGGATCTCCTGCCCACCGGCAATACTGCATACAGCCCGCTCGTAGCTCACTCTTCCCCGCGAGATCGCCGCTGGGCGACCGGAACGTTCGCGTGGTTTCGCCGCGGGGGATACAACGGAGGGATCATGCTCACCGCCCCAGCCACGGCGCCCACGGCTCTTCGGGTTTCCGCCCTGTCCCAGGAAGCGCGGGCGGTAGTTTCCCCCCTGCCAAGTCCCACCGCGCGGGTGCGGGAAGCGGCGGGCGCCGTGCCGCCCACCGGCTTGATCTTGATGTCCATTCTGTCGGTGCAAGTAGGGGCGGCCCTGGCCAAGGGGCTGTTTGCCACCCTGGGGCCTGGGGGTACCGTCTTTCTGCGAATTGGCTTTGCCGCCCTGATCATGCTGGCGGTGGGCCGGCCCAGGATCCGGGGCCATGCGCGGGCCGACTATCTGGCCATGGCGCTCTTCGGCCTGACCATTGCCGGGATGAATCTGTCGTTTTACTCGGCCATCGCCCGCATCCCCCTGGGAATCGCGGTCACTCTGGAGTTCGTGGGACCGCTGTGCGTGGCGGTCGCCGGATCGCGCCGCCGTCTGGATCTGCTGTGGGCCGCCTTCGCCGCCGCCGGCATTTTGCTGCTGGCCCCCTGGGGGAACACCGCCATTGACCCGATCGGGGTCGTGCTTGCCCTCACGGCGGGCGGCGGCTGGGCCGCCTACATTCTGCTCAACGTGCGGGTGGGGCGGGCCTTTGCCGGGCAGTCCGGGCTGGCCCTGGCCATGGGGATCGCCTGCCTGGTTACCCTTCCCCTTGGAATCGGGACCGGCGGGCCGCTCCTGGGCGATCCGCGCTTGCTGGCG
>JANWHO010000006.1 GCA_025450375.1 Chloroflexota bacterium | reverse complement strand
GTTCCTCGCTAAGACCCTATCACGCCCGGCCGCGACCCCAGCGGCTCTCATCGCCCACCTATGCAGTGTACGGGATGCCGCCATAGCCGGACTATCTCGTGGAAAGACGGGATCAACGTTTGCCGGCCGCGGGGACGGGCACCCACCACTCCCAGGCATTCCAGGTGTCCTGATTGTAGGGCCCTGGCTCGTAGTTATGGACACGGGTGCTTACCGCCCCCAGATTATCTGGACTGTAGAGCCAGAGGGCGGCGACATCGTCGTGCAGGATACGCCGCATGTGCTGGAAGATCGCGGCCCGCTGGGTGGGATCGACCGTGGAGACTTCCTGACCAGCCAGTTGATCGAATACTGGATTGCTGTACGCTCCGTAGTTGCTCCCCACGGGATAGGTGAAGCGGCTCCCGAACACGGCCGTGTCGTCCGGGTCAAGAGAATTGCTGAACACGTATTCAGCCAGATCGAAGTCGCCCTTCGGCAACACGGTTTGCGCGAAATAGGCCGCCGGATAGTTGCGAATGACCAATTGGATTCCCAGGGCCTCGTAATCACTGAGGGCCTGCGCCTCGTCAAGCTGCCGCCACGGGTTGTTGAAGGTGGTCGAATAGGTGATGCTCAGGATCTGGCCGTGCTTCCGCCGGAAGCCATCGGCACTTAATCTCCACCCCGCGGCGTCGAGGAGCCGGCCGGCCCGACCCGGATCGTACGGATAGGGGGCGATATCGGAGGCATGCGCGGCCGAGGCAGGGGTCTGATCGCTCCCGATGGGCGCCGCCAATCCATGCCAGCCGCTCTGGATCTCCGCCGATCGATCGAGCCCGTAGGCCAGAGCCTGACGAACCCGCGCATCCTGGAGCAACGGACGCCGCCTGTTGATCAGCGCCGCTTCCCAATTGGCGCTGGGCACGGGAACCACGTGCACTCTGGCCATGTGGCTCAGGGCACTGAGCGAGGTGATCGGTAGCAGCCAGGCCGCGTCCACCACATGAGTGCGGAGCGCGTTCAGGAGGGCGTTCTGGTTGGGAATGGTGCGGAACACAATGGAGTTCAGGTACGGATAGCCCAGATTCTTCTGATAATACAACGGGTTTCGTACCACGTTGATCCGATCTCCCTGGCGCACTTCCTGGAGGGTGAAGGGGCCGCTGTTCACGTTGGGAACCAGCGCGAAGCCACTCTTTGCCAAGCCTTCCGGCTTGATGAGTGACAGCGTATGGGCTGGTAGGGGCTGTAAGGCATCGGTCCAATCAGATAGAAACGGCGCGTAGGGTTGGACCAGGGTGAAACTGATACTGAGCCCATCGGCGCTGATCGTCGTGGCCTGAATCCGGTCGATTCCCAGGGTGGAGTAAGGCGACATATCGAGCTTGGGGTTCGTCCACAAACGCCAGGAGAAGTCCACGTCCCGCCCGGTAAGGGGAGTACCATCCGACCAGCGAAGCCCCTTGCGAAGGTGAAACGTGTAGACGCGGCCATCGGCGGATATTCCCCCATTATTCTGGGTGGGGACCACGGTTGCCAAACCTGGCTGGATCACGCCTTTGTTGTCGGTGTAGAACAGCGGGGCGAAGAGGGTTTGCTGCACGATCTGGGCGTAGAGTTGACTACTGAAATTAGGCAGTAATTGGTCGGGATCCACCAGGAGACCCTCTACCACGGTGCCGCCGCGGAGTGGGGACGGGACGCTTTGGGCCCCATGCCCCGCCGCGCGGCCCTGTCCCATCGATCCCCCCAGCAGGGCGCACGGCAAGAACCCACAGGCAAGGCATCGGGCCAGAAAGAAGAAACGACGCAACGCAAAACACTCCCTTACAATCCGGCCCGAGCAGACACGCTCAAACCGGCGGCAAACCATCAGGGAGTGTAGGCGAGGTATCACGATGCGTCAACCAGTCCAGAGAGATAAGAGATACAGAGCCGCCTTGGTCAGTCCTTCCAGTTTTGCTGGCCCTTGCGGTACCATGCTGACCGAGGGTGTGAATCCGCACCGGCAGTCCATCGGCCTGCTTCCGAGGTGGGGATCGTAATGGGGCATAACGGGAAAGCTTGGCTACACGAGCGCACTGGGCCTATGGCAAAGTGCGCGTGTGAGAGAAGGAGGCGTCACTCGTGAGCGAAACCAACGGGACAGGCCAATCCACGGAAAATGAGGAACCAATTCTCACGACCCGACAGGGTCACCCAGTATCCGACAATCAGAACCTGCGCACCGTCGGCAACCGCGGGCCGACCACGCTGGAGAATTATCAGTTCCTGGAGAAGATGAGCCATTTCGACCGCGAGCGCATCCCCGAACGGGTTGTCCACGCGCGCGGCGCCGGCGCCCACGGCTATTTCGAGGCATACGGCACGGTCGGGGATGAAGCGATCAGCACCTACACGCGGGCCAAACTGTTCCAGGAGCAGGGCAAGCGCACCCCGGTGTTCGTGCGCATCTCTACCGTCACGCACGGCGGCCATTCGCCCGAGACCTTGCGTGACCCGCGCGGCTTCGCCGTCAAGTTCTACACGGAGGACGGCAACTGGGATCTGGTTGGCAACAACCTCAAGGTCTTCTTTATCCGCGACGCGATCAAGTTCGCCGACTTCGTGCACTCCTGGAAGCCGGACCCCGTGTTCAATAAGCAGGATCCCCGACGCCAGTTCGACTTCGTCCGCAACTCGCCCGAAACGATGCACATGATCACCTGGCTCTTCAGTCCCTGGGGCACGCCAGCCGATTTCCGGCATATCGAGGGCTCGGGCGTCAACACCTACAAGTGGGTCAATAAAGAAGGTCAGGCGGTCCTGGTAAAATACCACTGGGTTCCCAAGCAGGGGGTCAAGAATTTGACCCAGGCGCAAGCCCAGGAGATCCAGGGCAAGAACTTCCTCCATGCCACGCAGGATCTCTACGAGGCCATCGAGCGCGGCGAGTATCCGGAGTGGGAGCTCAACGTCCAGATCATGTCGGACGATGAACACCCCGAACTCGATTTCGATCCGCTCGACGACACGAAACTCTGGCCCTACGATCAGTTCCCCATGCGCCCGGTCGGCCGCATGGTGCTCAACAAGAACCCCGAAAACTATTTCGCCGAGGTCGAGCAGGCCGCTTTCGGCACGGGCGTGCTGGTGGATGGCCTCGATTTCTCGGACGACAAGATGCTCCAGGGCCGCACCTTCTCCTACAGTGATACGCAGCGCTACCGCGTCGGACCAAACTACTTGCAACTGCCGATCAACCAGCCCAAGACGCAGGTGGCCACGGGCCAGCGCGATGGTCAGATGACCTACTATGTCGATGGTCTTGCCGAGGGCGCCAATCCGCACGTCAACTATGAGCCGAGCAGCATGCCGCGCGCCCCACATGAGGCGGCCCCAGCGGGCCGGCCCCATACGCCGTATATCGCGGGCAACCTCGTCCGGCAGCCGATCGACCGGACGAATAACTACAAGCAGGCCGGCGAGCGCTACCGCACCTTCGAGCCGTGGGAGCGCGACGAGTTGATCAACAATCTGGTGGGTGCCCTGAAGCAGTGCGATCGAGACTGTCAGGAGCACATCGTGTGGCACCTCTCGCAGTGCGATGCCGATTATGGCAAGCGGGTCGCCGAGGGTGTCGGACTCTCACAGCCTGCCCCGGCGGCGCAGGCCGTGCCGGCGCGATAAGACAACATCAAGCTGGCGCCAAGGGAAGTAGTTCAGGGACAGGGGGCAACGATCATCCTGTCCCTGGCCTCGTGGCGGTACAGGAGGTTGATCCCGGGGGACTGAGCGTACCCATGATGAGAAGCGGTCCCGAGGCTCGGGATCTTCCGAGCCGCGTCTTGCGAGTGGTACCGCGCTGGTGTACTATGCAGGGACGGACCCTGGAAAGCAGGGAGCAGTAGGTCATACTTTATGGCAGAGAGCCGGCGGTTGGTGCGAGCCGGCAGTGATGACCGAACTCGCCCGGCAGGGGGAGACCGGCGGCGAATCCGCCCTCGGCCACGGCTGACGCCCGGTACCGCGTTACGCGAGAGGACGGCGCCGAGCGCCGTCAAGCGGGGTGGTACCGCGGGGGTTTGCCTCCCGTCCCCGGCATGTGCCGGTGGGCTGGGGGCTTTTTGTTTGCGCGAGAATACATGGCCGCGGCGATAGGGCCGCCAGGGCCTTCGACGCGGTGAGGAGTAGCAGGCAGGTGGCACACTACGATACCAGGGCGATCGAGGAGAAATGGAATCGGCGCTGGGAAGAGACCGGCATCTATCGGGTGGATCTGGCGCATGCCAAACGGCCCTTCTATAACTTGATGGAATTCCCGTACCCTTCTGGTGAGGGCCTCCATGTCGGTCACGTCTACACCTACTGCGGGGCCGACACCTACGGGCGCTTCATGCGGGCCCAGGGTCATGATGTCTTCCAGCCCATGGGCTTCGACTCCTTCGGTATCCACAGCGAGAACTATGCCTTGAAGCTGGGGATCAACCCCATGCGGCTCACCGATCGCACGGTGGAGCGCTTCCGCGAAACTCAGATGAAACGCCTGGGCACCATGTGGGACTGGTCGCACGAGGTGATTACCAGCCATCCCAATTACTATCGCTGGACCCAATGGGTCTTCCTGCAAATGATCAAGGCCGGGATGGCCTATAGGGCCAAGGCGCCCGTCACCTGGTGCCCGACCTGCCTCACCGTGCTGGCCAACGAGCAGACCGAGGAGGAGAATGGCGAGACAGTCTGCGAACGCTGTCACACGCCAGTAGTGCAGCGAGAGATGGAGCAGTGGTTTTTTAGGATCACCGCCTACGCCGACCGCCTGATCGATAATCTGCGCGACCTGGATTGGCCGGAGCTGAGTAAAACCCTGCAAACCGAATGGATTGGCCGCAGCACCGGCGCCGCCATCACCTTCGCCATCGCGGGCTCCGAACGCTCGTTTACCGTATTCACCACCCGGCCCGATACGATCTTTGGCGCCACGTACTGTGTGCTGGCTCCCGAGCACCCCCTGGTCCCGGCCATCGTCAGTCCCGAACAGGCCGGGGCGGTGAATGCCTACCTGGCGGAAGTGGGTCGGAAGAGCGAACGCGAACGCACGACCGAGAAGGAGAAGACCGGCGTCTTCACCGGCGCCTATGCGATCAATCCGGCCATTGGCCAGCCGATTCCAATTTGGATCGCCGACTATGTGCTGGCCCACTACGGTACCGGGGCGATCATGGCCGTCCCCGCGCATGACCAGCGGGACTTTGAATTCGCCCGCAAGTTCGAGCTGCCGATTGTCCTGGTCTATCAACCGGATGGTGAGACGATCGACCCCATTACCATGCCCCAGGCGCTCCCCGATCACTCCGGTACGATTATCAACTCCGGCCCCTTCAACGGCCTGCGGAGCGAGGAATCGGTAATCCCCCGTTTCATCACCTGGCTGGGCGAGCGCGGAGCCGGCGAGCCGCGGACCACTCTCCGCCTGCACGACTGGCTGATCTCCCGCCAGCGCTACTGGGGACCGCCCATTCCGGTGATCTACTGTCCCAAGGACGGCATCGTGCCGGTGCCCGAGGCAGATTTGCCGGTGCTCCTGCCCGAGATCGAGGAGTTCCGTCCCACCGGGACCGGAGTGGGACCCCTGGGCGCTCTGGAGGATTGGGTGAATGTGCCGTGCCCGGTGTGCGGCGGACCAGCCCGGCGGGAGACCGATGTCTCCGACACTTTTCTCGATTCCGCCTGGTACTTCCTGCGCTACCCTTCCACCGAGTGGGACGACCGGCCTTTCGACCCGGAGCGGACCAAGAAGTGGCTGCCGGTGAACATGTACATGGGTGGGATCGAGCATGTGCGCCGCCATCATCTGTATGCCCGCTTTACCACCATGGTCCTGCATGACCTGGGCAGCCTCCCCTTCGAGGAGCCTTTTACCCGCCTGCGCCTGCATGGGCTGCTCCTGGTTCTGGAGGAGGAGCGGATCACTGATCCGGACACCGGCGAGGAAAAGGTCGTCCAGACCGTCCAGAAGATGAGCAAGAGCCGGGGCAACGTGGTCAATCCGGATGAGTATATCGAGCGTTACGGGGCCGATGTGCTGCGCCTCTATCTCCTGTTCGCCGGCCCGTACCAGGAGGGCGGCGTGTTCAGCGACCGGGGAGTGGCGGGGATCTCTCGCTTCGTCACCCGTCTCTGGTCACGCCTGGAGGAGATCGACGCGCACACGGCGCCGGGTGGGGCGGACCGCGAGTGGGAGCCTATCCTGCATCGGACGATCAAGCGGGTAGGCGACGATATCGCGGCCCTGAAGTTCCACACGGCGATCGCCGGGTTGATGGAACAGCAGAACTACCTGAACGACCACTGGGAATCGGCCTCACCGGTGCAGCGGCGGGAGGCCCTGCGCGTAACCGCGCTGCTGCTGGCCCCGCTCGCCCCACACCTGGCCGAGGAGCTGTGGGAGCAACTGGGAGGGGCGTACAGCGTGCATTCCCAGCCGTGGCCGGTATGGAGCGTCGAGAAGGCCCGTGCCCGCGCCATCACGCTGGTGGTGCAGGTGAACGGGAAGCTACGCGACAAGCTGGAGTTGGCGCCGGATGTAACCGAGGAAGAAGCGGTGGCGCGGGCGTTGGCGAGCGAAAAAGTGCGGAGCGCCATCCAGGGGAAGACCATCCGCCACCGGGTCTTCGTGCCCGGTAAGCTGGTGAATCTGGTGGTGGGGTAGAGAAAGGTACTCGATCCCAGTGGGATCGAATCGGCACAGAGATCCAAAGTGCCGAATGGTGCTCCTTTAATTCAAGCCCCAGCCGGAGCGGCGGGGCCCGCGCAAGGTAGGAGAACCAGAACCATGCCTTGCGCTCACCCCTTGACTTATAGAAGGGTCACTATCCGGGCGCGTTTGTTTAGCTCCGCAACTCAATACCCTGCTGGCCCGGCTCGAAGGTATTGCCATGCACTCCCGACGCATTTTTCCTCAGAATGCTGATCGCCGGGCCGTGGTCATCGTGGAACGCGCAGCCGGTGATAGTGGGTGTCGTGCTGTCGTCGGCCCAAATGCCGATACGGGTAGCCTGCGCGAAGACGCTGCTGGTGACGTGGATGTTGGCGCCCCCGGTCAGCGAAAGCATGCCGTTGGCGCCGCCATTGGCGCTCCCGTAGAACAGCCGCACGTGATCCAGCACGCCCCCCGCCGCGCCAGCCCCGTCGAACTTCCAGTACTGCCAATCGCCTGGCTTGGGCTGCCAGGTTGCCACGGTGGCGGCAGGCGTCGTGGGCGGGGGCGGAGCGCTGGTGACGAGGATCGGGGCCGCGTCGGTACCGCGCGCGGTGAACGTCCCCTGGGCCAGCAAGTAGGCGCCCGGTTCCATCTCCAGCACCGTGCCCGGCGCGATCGTGAGCGTCACGCCGCGGATGAGGGTAATGCCCCCCGTCAGTTCGTAGGGCACGTCCGACCGCTCCCAGCTCGCGTCGTGGCTGATCGTTCCCGCGACGTGTACTCCGCGCTGGTTCGGGCCGTAGCTTGCGCCCGTGATCAGCCCCAGGTCGTCCACCGGCCCGTCCACCGCGTAGCCGCCCAGCCCGGCGAAGACGCAGGTGGCGATCGTCGGACGGGTCGCGGAGTCAGCCCAGATGCCGGTGCGGGTACCCTGCGAGAAAACGCTGTTGGTGACGTGGATGTTGGCGCCTCCGGTCAGCGAAAGCATCCCATTGGCCCCGCCGTTGGCGCTCCCGTAGAACAGCCGCACGTGGTCCAGCACGCTCCCCGCCGCCCCCGCCCCGTCGAACTTCCAGTACTGCCAATCGCCCGGCTTGGGCTGCCAGGCTGCCGCGGTGGCGGCGGGCGTCGTGGGCGGGGGCGGAGCGCTGGTGACGATGATCGGGGCCGCGTCGGTACCGCGGGCGGTGAGCGTCCCCTGCACCAGCAAGTAGGCACCCGGCCCCATCGCCAGTACCGTGCCCGGCGCTATCGTCAGCATCGTGCCGCCGGCAAGGGTGATGCCGCCGGCCAGTTCGTACGGCACGTCGGGTCGCTCCCAACTTGTGGCGTGGCTGATTGTCCCCGCGACGTGTACTCCGCGCTGGTTCGGGCCGTAGCTTGCGCCCGTAATCAGCCCCAGGTCGTCCACCGGCCCGTCCACCGCGTAGCCGCCTAGCCCGGCGAAGACGCAGGTGGCGATCGTCGGGCGGGTCGCGGAGTCGATCCAGATACCGGTGCTGGCCGCCTGGGCGAGGACGCTGTTGGTGACGTGGATGTTAGCGCCCCCGGTCAACGAAAGCATCCCATTGGCCCCGCCGTTGGCGCTCCCGTAGAACAGCCGCACGTGGTCCAGCACGCTCCCCGCCGCCCCCGCCCCGTCGAACTTCCAGTACTGCCAATCTCCTGGCTTGGGCTGAGCCACGGCGCTGGTGACGATGATCGGGGCCGTATCGGTACCGGGAGCGGTGAGCGTCCCCTGTATGAGCATATAGGCGCCCGGCCCCATCGCCAGCACCGTGCCCGGCGCTATCGTCAGGATCGTGCCGCGGACAAGAGTGATGCCGCCGGTCAGTTCGTAGGGCACATCGGGCCGCTCCCAGCTCGCGTCGTGGCTGATCGTCCCCGCGACACGCACCCCCCGTTGGTTCGGGCCGAAGCGCGCCCCCGTAATCAGCCCCAGGTCGTCCACCGGCCCGTCCACCGCGTAGCCGCCCAGCCCGGCGAAAACACAGGTGGCGATCGTCGGGCGGGTCGCGGAGTCGATCCAGATACCGGTGCTGGCCGCCTGGGCGAGGACGTTGTTGGTGACGTGGATGTTAGCGCCCCCGGTCAACGAAAGCATCCCATTGGCCCCGCCGTTGGCGCTCCCGTAGAACAGCCGCACATGGTCCAGCACGCTCCCCGCCGCCCCCGCCCCGTCGAACTTCAGGTACTGCCAATCTCCTGGCTTGGGCTGGGCCGCGGCACTGGTGACGATGATTGGGTCCGCGGCGGTGCCGCGGGCGGTGAGCGTCCCCTGCACGAGCAGGTAGGCGCCTGGCCCCATCTCCAGCATCGTACCTGGCGCGATCGTGAGCGTATTGTTAGCCGGCAGAGTCACGCCACCGCGCAGGAGGTAGGGTCCTCCAGACCAGACGGTGCTGGTGAGCGTACCGGTCACCGTGATGGTCGGGGTAGCAGCGGGCGGCGGCAGGGGAGCCGCCGTGACCACGCCGGCGGGCAAGTTTAGCACCGGCGGCACCGCCGCCGGAGTCGTGTTCGGCAGGTTGCTGATCCAGGCGAGGACCGTGTTGAGGTTGACCGGCTTCGGCGGACTGGGAGGTCGGTTCAGCGGTACGGTGCTCTGCTGGCCGGCGCCCACTAACACTGGGGCGCCTTTGTTGCTCACCTGTACCTGACCTTCGATCACCGTCACCACAGCGGCTTTTGTCCTGGGATCGACCTTGACATCCAGTCGTGTCCCCTTGGTCGCCGCCACCGCGGTGCCGACCTGCACCTGATGGCTTGCCGCGCCATGCACCACCTCCAGAAACAGCTCGCCTTTGGCCAGGGTGGCATGGAGCGGATCCTTGATCAACACGTCAGTATTGGCGTTCAGGTCCACGAGCGTGCCGTCACGCAGCCCAAGCGAGGCGTATTGTGCCTTCCCGGTCAGGGCATGGTAGCGCTCGAGCAGATCCGTGCCTACCGCGCCGGGACGGGGGCGGGCTTTCGGAGCAAGCACGCTCACGCCGCGCTTGATCGCCACTACGGTGGCTGGGGAACCCGGCACGACGGGGACCGCGCGCGAGGCCGCGGTGTAGCCGCGCGCGCTGACCTGCACCAGCGCCGTACCGGTGCTCATTGCGCGAACGGTAAGCGTGACTATGCCCCGCACCGCGGTCGCGGCCACCGGTTGGCCCACGCCGGTGATGCTGACCGCGACGCGGGCGACCAGCTTCCCTTTCGTATCGGTGACGCGAATCCGCAGGGGCACGTCACGTCCGATCTTGATCCGTGGCGGCTGCACGGACACGGTGAGCCGCGGCGTCGCTGGGGCGTTTTTGGGCGTGCCGCCCGCCTGGGCGCGGTACGCTTCCACAGAGGATGGCAGAATCAGGGACACGATCGATACACAGGCCAGGAGCACGACGAAGGCCGCTGAGACACGCTGGCGCATGCAATTCCTCCACATAGGGATCTCCCGCGACGCCCGTGCGGAACACAGGCACATGTATGACGACTGGGATAGATTTTGTACCCTACAGGCGGGCACGACTCGCTGTCAAGCAGCCACGGTTCGGAAGGTCGGCGGCGACGGCCGCGAACTCCTGAATTGGGTCCTCCCGCACATGGCCAGCGGCCACCCCAAACAGACCCTCTGGCTCCTCCTGGCCGCCTTCCCATGCAGTGAGTAATTCAGGATAGGGGAGAGATACCGAACACACGGATGTGCGCGGCCCGCCCGTGGCGATGCGCGTGGGCGTGAGGATGAGCGAGGACAACATCGGTGTGTATTGTCGGGATGAACGGGACGAGCGCCACAAGCGCCGCCAGGATGGTGGCTGGCGTATAAGTTGGATAGAAGATCGGGAGGATCGGGGGGCGCGAATGCGCTTCTTACCCTACAAGGAGGTGCAAGCGGTGTCAAGATACCAAGACGGACATGAGACCGGACCCAGCCGTGATCAGCGCCCGCGCGGTAGGTCTGCTAGCGGATGTGGGTGCCGCGCGCCCGCGGACGAGGCGCTCGTGTCCAGCGCGTCGAGCAGGGCCTGGGTGCGCGCCGCTTCTAACCGGAGACCATGCTCGTGTTGCAAGGCGAGCGATGCGGCGAGCCTGGCCCGCGCCCTCTTCTCGTCCCCTTCCAAGAGCGCGCACTGGCCGAGCAGGCGCCGGGCCAGGCTCTCCTCGCGCCGCTGTTTCTCCGGACCGGCTACGGCAAGCACGCTCTCGGCGACGTCCGCCGCCGCGCGCGCGTTGCCGCGCGCGAGATAAGACGCTGCTGTCAGGAGGCGCAGGTCGAGCCCCGACCAGACGGTGCCTCCGGCGCCGATTGCCCGTTGCGCTCGCTGGATCAGCGCGTCCGCTACCCGTAGATAGCGTGCCGGGAGCGGCCTCCTTTCAATGGACAGGTGAATACGCCCGCGCATCAGCAGTTCGTCTGCCTCGAACTCCGGGAAAGCCGTGAGGCGGCTAGCGCGGCGAGCGCGGCGGCAGCAGTGCAGAGCATCGGTAAGGCGTCCTTGCTCGACGCGTATGGCCGCCAGGGCCACCCAGGCTTTGGCGAGACCCTGATGGTCGCCCACGAGCTCGAAGCCGGTGAGACTCGCCTGAACTCCCTGCTCGGCGCGGTCCGGATCACCCTGATGCAGAGCCACGCGCGCGAGATCGATCTGGACGTACGCCTCGCCATGACCGTCTCCCAATTGCCGATAGGCGTCCAGGGCCTGCTTGTAGTAGGCAGTCGCGTCGTCGAGCGCGGCGCGGCCAAGGGCAACGTGGCCGAGGTTATTCCAGGCGTAGGCACTACTGTGCCGATCACCGATCTGCTCGAAGAGGGCAAAGGCACGGCGGAAATAGTCGTCCGCCTGCGTAAAGCGACCGCGATCGAGAGCCAGCAGCCCTATATTGTTCCAGCAGCCCGCAATGCCATGCTGATCGCCGATCCGCTCCCGCACGCGCAGGCTTCGGCGATGGAACTCTTCTGCCTCATCGGTCGCGCCCCGCCGCCGTGCCACCAGCGCCAGTCTACTCCAGCATGCCGCAACAGTATGCTGATCGCCCAGCCGCTCCGCGATCTCCATACCACGGTGGATGCGCTCGTCCGTAGCGGCGAGATCGCCCTGCCGGTACGACACCTGCGCAAGGCTGTTCCAGCAGGCGGCGAGCGCCTGCGGGTCGCCTTCGGGGTCCGACAGTCCGGCAAGAAGCGCCAGGCTCCGCTGGAGTAACGGCTCCGCGCATGCCAGGTCACCGCGCGTGGCGGCAACCGCGCCAAGGAGCTGGAAGGCATGCCCGCATGCGCGCTGCTCCTTCGCGTCATCCAGCAGCGCGAGGGCCGCGTTCGCCTCCGCCTCCGCCGCCTCGAAGTCGCCGCGACGGAGGCACACCTCGCCCCTCTCCAGCGCAAGCGTGGCGCGAAGCGCGGGCGGCGCGCCATCGACGCCCGCCAACTCATCCTCCGCGGCTTGCAGCATCTCGAGCGCGCCCGCATAGTCGCCCCGCTTCAGGCAGGCGACACCCTCCTTGCGGCGCAGCGTGAGCCGGCGTTCGATGTCGCGCTCCCGCGCCCTCGCCCGCGCGAAGTCGGCTTGTGCTACCACGAAGTCACCCGCCAGCAGCCGCTGGTCGCCCAGCTTCTCGTCCAGGCGTGGCAGGGCATCATCGGAGGTGTCGGCTTCGGCCTGGAGGAACTCCTCCCGCGCCCGCTCGTAGTAGCGGAGCGTGGATTCTTGCGCGTAGAGCACCGCCGCGCGGTCGCCAGCCTGTTCCAGCCACCGCGCCGCCTTTCCGTGCTCGTCGGTGCGGGCGTAGTGGTAGGCGACCCGCTCCACATCCGGCGACCCGCCTGTCGCACCGCGGGCCGCCAAGGCGGCCGCGGCCCTGGCGTGCAACCGCCTGCGCTGGCCCGGCAGCAACTCATCATACAGCGCACGGCACAGCAGTGCGTGCGTCAACGCATAGCTGCCAGCGCCGCGCCGATCCTCATCCAGCAGGCGAGCCGCCACGGCGTTGTCAAGCAGTTGCTCGCACGCGGTACGCTCCTGACCCACGATCTCGGCCAGCAGCGCGATCTCGAAGCGGTCGCCGAGCACAGCGCCGGCGCGCAGCAAGGTACGACAGGCGATGCCAAGCCGGTCGAGACGGCGCGTGAGCGTCTGACGGATTGTGTGCGGCAGGCTGCGTTCGCCCGCCAGGATCGCGTCCAGCGTACTGCCGGCCGACACGTCTCCCGCGTCCCCGGACTCGTGCCGAAGCAGCGCCAGCAGTTCGGTGATGAAGAATGGATTCCCATGGCACTGGGATTGCAGCATCCTTACCCGCGGTTCGGGCAACGGGAATCCCAATTGCTCTTGAGCGAGGGTCGCGACCTCAGCAGGGGAGAGGCCCAGCAGTTCGATGTTCCGCAGCGTGCCGTCGCGCAGGCCATCGAGGATCATAGTGCGCAGGGGATGATCCTCCGGCACGTCGTCGCGCGCGGCGCAAAGCAGGACTACGCGCAGGTCGCGGCAACGGCGCATCAAAAATGCCGCCAGCCCACGCGATGAGCTGTCCGCCCAGTGCAGATCGTCAAGCACCAGCAGCAACGGTCGCTGCTCGCTCGTCGCGGCCAGCAGGGTGCGTAGTGCCGTCGCCAGGCGCATACGTTCGGCACCGGGCTGTTCTAGTGCCCGAGGGGTCGCGATCCCGAGCATGGCGGTCAGTTCGGGCAAGATGGTGACGAGCGCCTCCGCGCCCAGCAACTCCCGGCGGAGCAGTTTTGTCGGCCGATCGCGCACGTAGCCCCTGAATGCCTCGGCGATCGGCGCGTATGGCAGATCTTGCTCACCCTCGGCGGCTCGCCCCCAGAGGATGCGGAAGCCGAGCAAGGCGGCGCTCAATGCCGCCTCCTCGGCCAGACTGGTTTTGCCCATCCCGGCGTCCCCAGAGACCAATAGGGCACTGCCGCGCCCGTCACGCGCTGCTAGCAACGCATCGCGTATCCGAGCGAGATGTACCTCGCGGCCGACGAGCGAGCGCGATGCCTGGGGAGATTCCTCGTGCTGGGCCGGAAACGCTCGCGCCGATCGCGCCAGGCGCCTGCGAGCAGGCAGCTCTCCTCCTTGCAGGGAAAGGGCCAGCGCCTGGGTTTCGGCGGATGGGCGGGCGCCCACCTCAGCGCGCAACGCGGCCTTAAGGGCGCCGTAGATGCGCAGCGCCTCACCACGCCGTCCCTGCCGGCTCAGCACGTGCATCAGGCGGCGTGCCGCCTCCTCTTGCGCGGGATCGGCGACGAGGAGCCTTCCAAGCGTCATTGCGGCCTGTTCATACTGCCCATGCCGCACCTGTGCCTCGCTAAGGGCGAACAGGGCGCCGTGCCAACGCAGGCGCAGTGCTTCGCGTGGCACCACGCACCAGGGCGCCGAGTCGTCGGGAAGGAGGTCGCCCCCGTAGATGCTCGCCGCTGAGGCCAGCGGCATCAACGGATCATCGGCGGTCGCGGCACCATCGAGGGCGGCGGCGAAGGCGAACAGATCAACCCAGTCCTCATCGGTTAGGTGCAGGTAAAACGTCTCGTATTCCAGGGTGATGTACCGGGAACGGCCGCCGGGCGGCAATCCCGGCTCGAGGATCCGACGGAGGGTGTGGATAGCTGTACTGAGCGACTGCCGGGTGGATTCGGTGTCCTGGTCAAGGCCGATGTCCAGGGCAAGTCTTTCGCGAGGCAGACTCCGGCCTTCCGCCAGCAGCAACCGCTTGAGTACCGCGGCGGCTAACTGTCGTCGCCACCCGGTGACCACCACGCCGCCACGTTCTAGGCGAAAGCCGCCCAGCAGCCAGATGCGGAGTCCCGTGGACAGCCCTGGAGCGGCTGAGATGGATTGTGAGAAAGGAATTACGCCATCGCTCCCCATGCCCTTTGGTTGGGGAGTCTCTCCCTGGTCTCGCGGGCACATAACCATCTCATCGGGCGACGCCTGCTTGTCAAGGATGAGATCGGCACCCGCCCCGGCAGGTTCGAGGGTAGCGCCGGACGCCGCGTCAAACGGCCGCTCCTTGCCAATATACCGGGAGTAGGTGCGGCCATCGCTCCGTTCGATGGCGTACCAATAGGGACCGTGCCCTGGGCCGCCCGCGCAACGTTGGCAGTTGGGCTTGCCGCAACGACGATACTGTTGCCGGTAGCGCGGCATCAGGAAACACCCCTAAGCGCATATCTACGTGATGCAACGACGACGGCGTATTGGGTGGCGGTACAACCTGCCAGATTGAGATCAACGTACACGACAATATCGCTTATCGCAAGACTAGGGGCCGGTTTAGCCCGTTATCTTGTGCTCCTGCCCAGACAGGATGACTGCTCCTCGCACATTGCCCATACCGCGACACAAGACGGCACAAGACCGCGGCCATCATGGTAATGGCATGGTAATCCTTGGGTGGCAGAATAACGACAGGTTGAGGAAACGCCCAGCGCAACGTCTCACGCGAGAACGCATGGACAGCCGTGAGAGCGAGCGAATGCCCTGGATGAGTATAGAGAACGCACGCCACGGAAGGAACACCTGCGTCATGGCTGGCGTAAGGAAGGAAGATCAGGAATGAGCGACGGTTATCGCGATCTCATCGATCGTTTTCTCGATCGCATCGCAAGCGACCCTCCCTTCCGCCAACTTTTGCGCGACGACCCCTACCTGGCGCTCGAATCGTCGGGATTCGCTCGCCAGGTTGAAGAACTCCAGCAGGAGGGCTGGCAGGAAGCCGACGTGATGGGCTACGGCGCCTGCGTCGATACCTGCTTCAATTCATGGTCCTGCCTCAGCGGCAGTTGCTACGTGACTATCTGAAGGGAGAGTGGAGCACATGGCTGCTGACGCGGTACAGGCTGACGGGGGAGTGGATCAGTCGTTCCTGTCATTGCTTACCGAACTGGGCGCGAGTCCGCGGGCGGAGCCACGGGATGCGTGGGCCACGCCCATGGCCGATCCCGCGGGGCCGTGGCTGCGCATGATCCCTGCTTGTGCCGTGTCGCCCGAGCAGGGATGGAAGCTGCACGTTTCGGCGAGCGAAGCCACGGCAAAGGCTGTCCTCGGGCGTGCGGTTCCGGTGCTGCTTGCGCACGGCGCCAATTTCAAGGTCGCCAGTTCGCCGCGGGCGCTTCACTCCCTGAACACGGGCGAGGCCGGCATGAGCCAGATCGGCAAGTTCATCACCGTGTACCCGGGCGACGATGCGCAGGCGGTACGCCTGGCGAGTGCGTTGCACGAGGCCACGCAGGGACTTGCCGGGCCGCCGATCCCCTCCGATCGCCCGCTGGCGCCGGGGAGCCTTGTACACTACCGCTACGGCGGCTTCGGCGGGCGCTACATGCAGACACCGCTTGGCGAAATCGTGCCGGCGTTGCTTGCCGTTGACGGCACGCTTGTGCCGGATCGGCGGTTGGCCAGCTACCAATGTCCCCACGGTATCGAGGATCCTTTCCTGGCAGCTGGGGTCGCCACGCCGACGCCCGCCCCGACGCGCCTGATCGCCGAACGCTATCTCACCGTGGCCACGCTCCACCGCTCTCCGCGCGGCACGGTACACCTGGCGCTGGACCTGGATCACGGCCGCCGGTGCGTACTGAAGCGAGCGTATCCCGCTGCCGCGCTCGGACAGAACGGGCAGGATGCACGGGCGCGATTGCGGCATGAGGCCGGCGTGCTCGGGTGTCTGCCGGTGGGCATCGGACCTGCCGTCTACGACCTACTTGAGGACGGCGAGGATCTGCTGCTGGCGATGGAGGACGTCGAGGGGATCACGCTGGAGGCATACCTCAGCGGGCAACTGATGCAGGGCATCCTGCCGAGCGGCGAGGATATCGTCAGGCTGGGTCGCCAGCTCACCGCGGCGCTCGGCGCGGTGCATGCCGCCGGATTCGTCTACCGGGATCTTAAGTCGCCAAATGTCATCGTGCTGGGCGATGGGAACCTGCGCCTGATCGACTTTGAACTCGCGTACCGCGTCACCGCCGAGGAGCAACCACATGGGCTGGGCACGCGTGGATATATGTCGCCGCGGCAGGCCGAGGGGCTATCGCCTGCCGTCACCGACGATGTGTACGCGCTGGGCGCGCTGCTGTTCTTGCTGGCGACGGGCGCCGATCCCTCGCTCGCCCCCCGGCCCGACCGCTTGCTGGACCGCCCACTGTCACTCTTGAATCCCGCCGCGCCCGCGGCCTTGGAGCCGCTGATCGCGCGCTGCCTGGCGCGCGACGCGTCCGATCGCTATCAGTCGATGAGCGCGCTCAACGCGGTGCTGGGCGAGATCGGTCTTGTGGCGCCCACGGCGTCGACTTTCGGCGAGGGAGCGTGGGAGGATGTGCGGCGGCGCGCGGGGGAGATGGCAGGGCGATTAGGGGACACCCTCTGCGCCATGAGCGTCCCGGCTCCCGAGGGTACGGGCCGCGCCTGGCACGGCAGTCACCAACTCGGCTCGGGAGTGCGTTCGCGCGACATCAATACCGGGGCCGCGGGCTCACTCCTCGCCCTGGCCGAGATCGCCGGGGCCCGCGGCGAGGCGCGGCACCGGGGGATGGTGGCCGAAGCGGCGCGCTGGCTCCGCGTAGCGCCGCACCTGGGCGAGCAGCCGCTGCCCGGCCTGTATGTGGGAGAGGCGGGCGTCGGCGCGGCCCTGCTGCGTGCGGGCCAGGTGCTCGGCGACCCGGAATTGATCGCGGCGGCCGAGGCGCGCGGGCGCTGGATCGCCGGTCTGCCCTATGGGGCGCCCTTCGCCTCGCCGGATCTCTTTAATGGCGCCGCCGGCAGGCTCCGGTTCCATCTGTTGCTCTGGGATGAGACCGCGGGCGACGAGCACCTGGCGGCGGCGAGGTCCGCCGGAGAGGCAGTGCTTGACGCAGCCGAGTGGATCGGCGACGAAGGCGATGCGTGCCGCTGGTCGTTCCCCGACGGGTACGAGGGGCTGAGCGGCCATGCCTATCTGGGCTACGCGCATGGGGCGGCCGGGATCGCGGATGCCCTGCTTGATCTCTACGAGGCGACGCGCGAGGAGCGTTTTCGGGCCGCGGCGGTTGGAGCGGCGCGCTGGCTGCTGGGGCTGGCGCGGCCGGCGCTGGTCGATGGCACCGGGTTGGATTGGCCAGGTGTTGAAAATGGACCGGCGGGGAGGCTCTGGTGCCACGGCGCGTCTGGCATCGCGATCCTGTTCTTGCATCTGGCGCGACTGGATGCGCTGCCCGGCGCCTGGGAGGTCGCGCGGCGGGCGGCGCGCACCGCGGGCATGGGGGCGCGCGCGACCAGCCCGGTGCAATGTCACGGGTTGGCGGGACAGATCGAGACCTTGCTGGACGTTGCGGCTGCCGGCGATCCGCGGTCGGGTGAGGATGCAGCTCAGCTAGCCGTGTTGTTGGCAGCGTTCGCCGTGGAACGCGATGGCCTCCTGGTCTTTTCATCGGAATCGCCGACGATCTTCACGCCCGACTATATGGTCGGCTACGCGGGCGTGGCCGCATGTCTCCTCCGCCTGTCCGATCCGGGTAGACCGCGGCAACTGAGCCGCGCGGGATTTCGCTACCGGCCTGCCTAGCGTGCTCGAGGGGCAGAGCTATCGAAAGGGGGTGATCGCTTCAGGGGTCGCGCATAACCGATGGGCAGAATGTTGGGGATAGCAACGTCGCATAGGAGAAAAGGAGTAGCAGATGAGCACGGTGTCACCACAGGAGTTCGAGCAGATCCGCGGCAAGCTGGACGCGGTCGTGGCGCGGGCGCGGTCGGACCAGGGCTTCCGCGGCCAACTGATAAGCGATCCGGAGGCGACGCTGAAGTCGGCGGGGGTACCGGAGGTAGCGATCCCCGACTTCATGCGCGAGGAGGGTCTGGGCGGCGAGGTAGCCGGCTATGAACGATGCATGATCAGCTGCCTGTTTACCTCCACCTGCAATCTCACGGTCGGGTAAGCGCATGGACGCACGGATGTACGGGCGCCTGGAGGGTCGGGCGATCGGCGTGGTGGGGGTATGGGATCCGCTCACGGTCACGCACCGGGCGCTGTTCGAGCAGGTGCGGTGCCAGGCCGCGCGGCGGGGGCTGTCCTCGCTGGCGGTGGTGATCGACCCCGATCCGGCCCGGTTTGTCTGGAACCGCGAGCTGTGGCCGGTGTTCAATGACGTACATACACGCGCACAATTGCTGAGGGCACTAGGGATCGACGCCGTGCTCCACCTGCGCTTCCGCAAAGGCGACATCGCCACGGGGGCGCGCGAATTCTTCGACCTGGTCGGGAAGCATGCGGAACTTGCCGAACTGTGGCTGGGCGCCAAACAGTCGCTCGGCCGCGGACCCAACGGATCGCAGGAGATGGTTGCCGAGCTTGCGGCGGAGCGGGGTATCGCCGTACATCTGCTCCCGCCTCCCGCCGCGGAGCGGGCGGAAACATCCGGCAACCCCGCCGCTCATCCCATCGAGGTGCGCGCGCGCCTGGCGGAGGGCCAGATCGTGGCCGCCAGCATGGCGGTCGGACGCGTACCGGTGCGTCGCCGCCCGCGCGGGGCCACGCTGCGCATGGCCTGGGCGCCGGGCTCCTATCAGGCCCTTCCGCTCGCTCACCCCGCGGCACAGCCCACTGGCGCGGCGATCGAGGTTTCCCTGGTCGATGTGGGCAGCGGTTGGGCTGATCTGCACTGGCCGGATCGGCGCATACCCTACTTGGCCTTCCAGGCCGGGCCAGGGGACCACGCGCGCGCCCATCTCGCCTCCGCTTGAAACGGCGGCATGTCGGATGGGAACATCCGCCGGAAACGTAGCAACACGAAGAAAGGTAGGCCCAACGATGAGCATGAATCCGCAAGACATCCAGGAACTGCGCGCCAAGGCCGAGACGGTGATCAACCGCGCCAAGTCGGACCCGGCGTTTCGCGAGCAGCTAAAGGCCGATCCCACGGCGACGTTCGAGGCGGCCGGCATCCCCAGTGATGCCGCCCAGGAACTGGCACAGGAGAGCGATGGCGAGGTGCGGGGATACGCAAGGTGCCTGGCCACCTGCTGGTTCACCGAGTGCGCCATCACGCGGCTCTAAGACATGTCTGTTACGGGCCATATGCATGGCCGCTGAACCGGTCAGAACCACGGATGGGCAAGCCCCTGAGGCTATGAGGAATTGTAGGAAAAGGAGTTACGGATGAGCACGGTGTCACCGCAAGAGTTCGAACAGATCCGCGGCAAGTTGGACGTTGTCGTGGCGCGGGCGAAGTCGGACCAGAGCTTCCGCGACCAACTCACGAGTGATCCGGAGGCGACGTTGAAGTCGGCGGGGGTGCCGGAGGTGGCGATCCCCGACTTCATGCGCGAGGAGGGTTTGGGTGGCGAGGTGGCCGGCTATGCACGATGCATGATCAGTTGCCTGTTCACCTCCACCTGCAATCTCACGGTCGGGTAAACGGGTCACACGATCAACATGCCCTATCTGGTGTTCCGGGCTGAACCGGAAACAAGTCATCCGTCCTCCTCCCCTGTGCCCAAGACGTGGGCATGCTGAGTGGGAGCACCCGGCGAAACGAGAGTAGTACGAAGAAAGGTAGCTACAGCGATGAGCACGAATCAAGACATCCAGGGTCTGCGCGCCAAGGCCGAGACGGTAATCGACCGAGCCAAGTCCGACCCAGCGTTCAGGGAGCAGTTGAAAGCCGATCCCACCGCCGCGTTCGAGGCGGCCGGCATCCCCAGCGACGCCGCCCAGGAGCTGGCACAGGAGAGCGGCGGCGAAGTGCGGGGCTACGCGATGTGCATTGTAGCCACCTGCTGGTTCACCGAGTGCGCTATCACCCGGCTGTAACGTCGACCGGCCGCGTGCCATAGACGCATGAGCATACGCGCCCGATAGCCCTGGGGCAACAGTCTCAGGGCTACCGGGCATCGCGCGTAGTATGATAGGCACATCAGATAGCTGGGGATCGTTGTGTGGCCCACGGGTGGCACCGGGATAGCAGCGACAGCCCACCAGACAGGCGGAGTTCGATGAGAGACACGCTGGAGAAGGAGAAGAGCGCCGGCCAGGACTGGCGCGACGTGCAGGGAAAGTACGCGACCATTCGAGTGCAAGAGGGCTCCTATGCGGCCAAGCAGGCTCCCTCGGTTGCGCGCGAGGCGGACGCGGCGATTGAGGTGTGCCGGCGACTGCTCGAGCCGCCGCAGACCGCGGACGATCGGGTCATTCTTTACCTGAGCGATCCGCTGGCGGCGCTCCCGGCGGCGGCATCCACCAGGCTTCCCGGGCAGCGGGCGGCAGGCATGGCGATCATATGCCTGATCAGCCCGGAACAGCCGGACGCGGGAATCGTCCAGGCGCTCGTGTACCATCTGGCGTCGCGCTGGTTCGGGGAGCAAGCGGGATCCGCCACGCTCTTCCTGGATGGTCTCGCGGGGATCGTCGCGGGACGTAGCGGTGGCGGCCCGGCCCTCAACGACACGGTAGCCTGGGTCCGCGAGCGGCTTCGGTCCGGCCAGATGCTCTCCATCCTGCCCGCGGATGCGGCGCATCTGGAGGGTGATGCCCGTGCCGCCTACCTGAACGCGGCAACCACCTTTGTGGCCTACCTGCTGGAAGCGTTCGGGAGCACGCCGGTCGCCACGCTACTCCGCACCTACGACGCCACCCGGCCGGATCAGGCCGTCAACGGCGCCTTCCAGCGCCCGCTCGGCGCCCTGGAAGAGGCTTGGCGCGGAGCGATGAGCAAGCAGGCATCGGGCGGCGCCTTCAGCACGTTCTTCGGGTATCTCCTGCCGTTCTTCCGGCCGCACTGGAAGCGCGAGGTCGAGATTATCGTGCTGATGCTGCTCGGGCTCACCTATACGTTGGCGATCCCGCTCTCGGGTAAATACCTGATCGACACGGTGATCCCCAGCCGCGACCTCGGGCGCCTGGCCGCCTTTACCGCGGCGCTGGTTGGTGTCTATCTCCTGAATATGCTGGTCGGCGTACGGCGAGTCTATGTCAATACCCTGGTGAACCAACAGGTGCTGCTGGCCCTGCAGGAGCGGATGTTCTCGCGCCTGCAGCGGCTCTCACACGCCTTTTACGGCAGAGCCAAGGTGGGCGACATTATGGCCCGCTTCTCCAGCGACATGCAAGTGGTGCAGGGCGCGCTGTCACAGGCGTCCGGAGTTGGCTTCTATCAGACGCTGGTCGCGATAGCGGCATCGATCACCATCGTTACACTCAGCCCGCTGCTTGCGGTGCTCTGCCTGCTGGTGCTGCCACTGTTCGTGCTCAGCTTCCTGCTGCTGGGCGTGCGGTTCGGCCGCGCCAGCCGCCTGCGGCAGAAGCTGGTAGGCGAAGTGGCGACGATGACCCAGGAGAACCTTTCGGCACACGCGGTCGTCAAAGCGTATGGGCTGGAGGAGCGGATGATTACCTCCTTCCGCACGCGCCTGGGCCTGCTGCTGAAGGCTATCCTTCGGCTGGTGATCTTCGCGGCGCTCTTCGAGATCAGCACGGCGCTGGCGACCACGCTAGCCCAGATCATGGTGCTCGGAATCGGCGGCTACATGGCGATCAAGGGTAGTCTGAGCGTGGGCACGCTGCTCGCCTTCATCGGGTTGTTACCCTCCGTATTCGGGCCGATCTCCAGTCTTTTCGAGGCGCTGGAGGCGATACAGGGCGCGGCAGGCTCGACCGAGCGGATCGCGGAATTGCTGGACGAGCCGATCGACGTCGCCGATACGCCTGACGCGGTCGCGCTGCCGGCGTTCGGCGGGGCACTCCGGTTCGACCACGTGAGCTTCCATTACGGCGGCGAGCGCCCGATCCTGCAGGATCTCACGGCGACGATCCCGGCCGGCGCGCACGTCGCCATAGTCGGCCCCTCCGGATCCGGCAAGAGCACCGTGGTGAGCCTGCTGATGCGCTTTTATGACCCCGCCCAGGGCGCGGTGATGATCGACGGGCAAGACCTGCGCGCCGTGACGCTGGCATCGTTGCGGGCGCGGATCGGTCTCGTCTTCCAGGATACCTTCATCTTTGACACGACGTTGCGCGAGAACATCGCGGTCGGCAAGCCTGAGGCAACCGACGCCGAGGTGCGGGCCGCCGCCGAGGCGGCTCGGCTGGACGCCTACATTGCCACCCTGCCGAACGGCTACGACACCGTGCTGGGCGAGCGCGGCGTGTTGATGAGCGGCGGCCAGCGTCAGCGGCTGGCCATCGCGCGCGCGATCGTACGCGATCCACGGATCCTGATCCTGGACGAGGCAACCAGCGCACTCGACGCGACCACCGAGCGCGAGATCCTGGCCACGCTGGAGACGCTGTCCAGAGGAAGGACCACGATCAGTATCACCCATCGCATGGCCGTCGCGGCAATGGCCGACCGCGTGCTGGTCCTGCAAAGCGGCCGGCTGGTGCAGGAGGGTGCGCCCGAGGAATTGCTTCAGGTGGACGGCCTCTACCAGCAGCTGTACCAAGAGCAGATGGGACATGCGCTGCCGGTAGGGGGACGGCGCGCGATGGGCGTGCGGGTGGAGCATCTACGCGCTATCCCCCTCTTCTCGGCGCTCGGACAGGAAGGGCTGGCCGCGCTTGCCGGCGAATTGACGCAGGAGCGGTACGGCTCCGGCGTGGAGGTGGTCCGGCAGGGCGAACCCGGTGATACCCTCTACATCATCGCGCGCGGCGAGGTCGAGGTGGTGGTCGGCGCGGGCGGCGCCGAGCGGCGCGTCAACGTGTTGGGCGCCAGTGACTACTTCGGTGAGATAGCCTTGCTGCGCGATGAGCCGCGCAACGCCACGGTTCGGACGCTGACTCCGGTGCAATTGCTGAGCCTTGCACGGGCCGACTTCCAGGCGTTGCTCGAGGATGCGCCCGCGGTACGGCAAACGCTCGAAGAGACTGTCGCCGGTCGGCGCGCGATGTTGCGTGAGTTATCGCATGTGCCGGCCGGCGCGGTTGCCCTGCCTGCGTGATGCGCGTTCGAACCTGAAAGGGACGGCGGGAGAGAAGTATGGGTGAGCAGGATCCGTTGGCCGAGGCGCACGAGACGGTCGCGCGCCAGCAGCGGGAGATCGAGCGCTTGCAACGACGGCTGGATGATGCGCGCGGCGCCGACGACTTGCGGCAGGCGCTCACGCTGGCCGCGGCGGTAGGCGCCATCGCGACCCCAGTGAGCCACGCCCAGTTGCTGGAGATCATCGTGGAGACGGCGGCGAGGGTGATCGGCGCCCAGGCGGCCTCGCTCTTCCTGATCGATCAGCAGACGGAGGAACTGGTATTCGAGGTGGCATTGGGCCAGAAGGCTGATGAGGTGAAGAAGTTCCGTGTGCCGCTGGGCCATGGCATCGCCGGCCTCGTCGCGGTGAGCGGTCAGCCGATGGCGATCTCCGACGTGGCGAACGACCCCCGCCGCGCCTCCGACATCCAGCAAAGCATCGGCTATACGCCGCGGAACATCCTGTGCGTGCCGCTGTTCTACAGCGACCAGATCATCGGGGTGCTGGAATTGCTGGACAAGGAGGGCAGTGCCTCTTTCAGCATGATGGACACCGACACCCTGAGTATGTTCGCCAACCTGGCCGCCGTCGCGATCGAGCAGTCACGCACCCATCAGAATTTGGCTGGACTCGTGGGCGAGGTGCTGCGGTCGCTCGGCGGCCTGTCCCCCGAGCAGCGGGAAACGTTACGTGGCCAGGCGCGCGCCTTCGCCGGGCAACTGGAGGAGGACGCGGTGTATCAGCGAGCGTTGGAGCTGGCCGAACTTGTGCGGGAGATCAGCTGGCAAGGAGAGGCGGAACTGACGGCATGCCAGACCATCCTGCGCGGCTTCGCCACCTATCTCCGGCAGCGACCGGACTCCCGGATGGATCTGGTGTCGTGGCGATGAACGGGCAGCGTCCCGCCTATAGCCGCCAATTCGCGCCGGAGGGTTTGCGCCGATTGGCGCCGATCGATCGCTTGGATGACCTCACCCCGGAATGGGCCTGGGGCGACAGCAGCGGCCGAGGGATGAAGGTCGCGGTGATCGACAGTGGGGTCGACGCGGATCATCCGGCGGTGGGCGGTGTTCAGGGCTACATGACGATTCGGGAGGAAGAGGGCGGGATGGTGTATGATGCCGAGCCACATGCGGATTCCTACGGGCATGGCACCGCTTGCGCGGGCGTGATCCGCGCCATCGCCCCAGACTGCGAGATCTACAGCGTGAAGGTGCTGGGCGCGGGGCTGACCGGGCGGGGCGTGGTGTTCGCGGCCGGGCTCCGCTGGGCGATCGAGCAGGGGATGCAGGTCTGCAACCTGAGTCTGGGCACCACCAAAAAGGACTTCTTCGGCGTCTTCCATGAATTGGCAGACCTGGCCTACTTCCGCAACGTGATGTTGGTGACGGCCGCCAACAACATGCCGATCCCGAGCTTTCCTTCGGTATATGCCTCGGTGATCTCGGTTGCCTCCCATGACAGCCAGGATCCGTATTGCTTTTACTATAATCCCGAGCCGCCGGTGGAGTTTGGGGCACCGGGAATCGACGTGCGAGTGGCCTGGGCGAACGGCAGCACGATCACGGCTACGGGTAACAGTTTCGCCGCGCCGCACATCACGGGGATCGTGACCCGGATCCTGGCCAAGCATCCGGGCCTGACGACCTTCCACATCAAGGCTATCCTGCGGGCACTCGCGGCGAACGTGCGGCTTGGGTGATAGGAGACGGGATCTTGACGCTCCTATAAGCCAATCGATAATTCCACATAGATCCAAAGTGCCGGATCCTACGTTACTATAAGTGGAGGGAAT
>JANWHO010000005.1 GCA_025450375.1 Chloroflexota bacterium | reverse complement strand
GCCTTCGACGAGTACTACGAGCGCACACACATGCCGATCGCCCGGAAGATGCGCGGCTGGTCCCGCTGGACCCTCGAGCGGGTGGTCGCCAACCCCGGGGAGCCGTTGCCACCCTACCATCTGGTGGTTGGCCTCTATGCCGCCAGCGTGGAGGAGATGGCACGCATCCTGGCCGCTCCTGAATCACAGGCCGCCGCCGCCGACGTGCCGAACTTCGCCACCGGCGGGGTCACCTTTCTTACTACCGAGGTAGAGGAAGCCGCGTTCGACTGATAACCCATATCCAGAGAGGAGGCCCGCATGACCGGCCTCCTCGCCGCGTCCGTGGGAGAGGATCATCATGTCCGAGGGGCAGTTACGGATCGTCCAGGTAGGTGCGGCGCCGACCGGGATCGGCACCGCATGGCTCTCGCTCATCCAGGAAGCCGCCGATTGGGAGCTCGTCGGGGTGGTGGACGTGGTCCCCGAGAACCGCGCCCTGGCCACCACCCGCGCTCATCTCGGGGCCGACCGCGGCTTCGCCTCGATTGAAGAGGCGGCAGGGGCGATCGACTTCGATGCCGTGGTGATCGTGGCCCCGTCGCCGCTGCACGGCGATCTCTGCCTCCAGGCCCTCCGGGCGGGGAAACATGTGATTGTGGAGAAGCCGTTCACCCTGGACTTCGCGCAGGCGCGGGCGGTGGCCGATCTGGCCGAGCAGCGGAACCTGCGGCTGATGGTGGACCAGAACTACCGCTATATGAGCGATTTGCGGGCCCTTCAGCACGCGGTGCGCGAGGAGGTCGCAGGGCCGGCGACCTTCGTCTCCCTGAGCTTCAACTGCGATTGGCCGCCCCGCACCTATCAGTCCGGGATGGCCGATACCATGCTGTTCGAGATGGCGATCCACCATCTCGACGCGCTCCGCTTCGTGCTGGAACGCGAGCCGGAGACGGTGGTCGGGCAGACCTGGCGCCCGCCCTGGACGCCCTACTCCGGCGATACCTGGGTGAGTTGCACCTTCTCCTTCGCGGGCGGGGTTCGGGCGGCCTACCAGGGCAGCCTGGAGGCGCCCGGCAGGCGCGACCCCTGGCAGGGAGTCTGGCGGGTGGAATGCGAGCGCGGCGCCTTGCATTTAGGGGATCTGGGGAGTGGCTACGGCCTCTATCTCAGCCGTTCACCGGCCGCCGTGGAGTTGCTGGAGGGATTCGGATCGCCGCCCGAGCCAGGATCGGCGATCCAGGGCACGCTGGCTGAATTCGCCGCCGCGCTCCGGGCGGGGCGGCGGCCGCAAAGCGACGCGCGGGACAATCTGCGGACGTTGGCCATGGCCTTCGCGACCAGCCGCGCCTCGCGTGAGAGCCGCGGGGTGGACATCGAGCGGGAATACTTTACGAACCAGGAGACAGGGACCCCATGAGCGCGACGGCTTCGGGTACTCGGATTCATGGGAGTGATCGGTGAAGCGCGACACTGCCTGGGCCTATTTCTTTCTGGCGCCGCAGATCATCGGCACGCTCGCGTTCGCCGTGCTGCCGATGATCGCCCTTGTCGTCCTCAGTTTCGGCAGTTGGGATTTGATCCATGCCTTTCACTGGGTCGGCTTGAACGACTACCGGTACGAGTTCTCGGACCCCATTTTCTGGAAGTCTGTCACCAACACGCTGTATTACACTGGGGTCTTCATTCCCGCGAGCTTGATTCTTGCCTTACTGACCGCACTGGTCCTCAATCGGAAAATGGCCCTTCGCGGCTGGTATCGAGCGATCTTCTTCATGCCGGTGATCACCCCGACCGTGGCGGTGGCCTTGGTCTGGGTCTGGCTGCTCAACCCCGACTATGGTCTGATAAACGATCTGCTCTATAACTTCGGGATCACTGGGCCGGGTTGGTATGCCGACATCGGGTGGGCCATGCCGTCCGCGATACTCGTCAGCGTCTGGCGCAACTTCGGCTACAGTATGGTGATCTTCCTGGCCGGCCTGCAGGGCGTACCGGCACAGCTCTACGAAGCGGCCCAAATCGACGGAGCAAGCCGCTGGGCGCAATTCCGGCATGTCACGCTGCCCCTGCTATCGCCTACGACCTTCTTCCTGGTCGTGACCAATATCATTTCGTCGCTCCAGGTATTCGATCAGGTGTACATCCTCAGTCCGGGGCAGAACGGTGGACCGGATGACGCCACTCGTGTGCTGGTGTTTCACATCTACTCCCTGGCCTTCAGACTCTTTCAGTTTGGGCAAGCATCGGCGGCGACCGTGTTCCTGTTCGTCGTCATTCTGCTGGTCACCCTTGCCCAGTTCCGTTTCCAGCGCTGGGTGCATTACGGATGAGCGCACGCATGGACACACCGTCAAAACGGACCAGCGCCGCGCAAAGGCTGGTGGCTCGAGTGAGCGTCAGGCTGTTCTTTCACGCGCTGATGTTGATCGGTTGCGTGATTGCCCTGACCCCGTTCGTGTGGATGATCTCCAGTTCATTCAAGTCGGCATCGGATGTGATTGCGTTCCCGCCGAGCCTGATTCCCAACCCGATCATCACCGACAACTATCCGCAATCGATCAGCATTCTGCCCATGGGACAGGCATACATCAACAGCTTCAAGATTTCGACCCTGGATATGATCGGCGGCTTGTTCACCTGCTCGATGGCCGCCTATGCCTTCGCCAGACTGCGCTTCCCCGGACGGAACGTCTTGTTCTTCGTCATATTAGCCACCCTGATGATCCCGCAGGAAGTGAATCTGATTCCACTCTATATTCTGTTCAAGCAGATCCACTGGATCGATACGCACTGGCCGCTGATCGTACCGCCTGTCCTCCAGAATCCGTACGGCATCTTCCTACTGCGGCAATTCTTTCTCACCATCCCCAACGAACTGGAGGACGCGGCGCGCATTGATGGGGCGAACCCCTGGACGATCTATACAAAAATCGTGCTGCCGCTCGCGGTGCCGGCCTTGGTCACCCTTGGGATCTTCATCTTCCTCTACAACTGGAACCAATTTCTCACCCCGCTCATCTACCTTAACAGCCAGAATAACTTCACCGTTCCGCTGCTGCTGTCTTCCTATCTCTCCGACTACGGCTCGCAATGGGGCCTACTGATGGCCGCGGCCACGATGGCCATGGCCCCGCTGATCGCGGTGTACGCGATCGGCCAGCGTTACTTCATCGAGGGTATCGCGCTGAGTGGGCTGAAAGGCTGAACCGGAAAGGAGGTGGTAGGGAACCGACGAGACGCGCCCGTGAACCGATCACACCGTCCTTAGAAGTAGAAGCAACATTCTGAGAGGACTTAACACTCATGACGAAAATTTCCCGTCGCCAGGCGCTCAAGACCGCCGCCGCGACCGCGCTGGGAGCCGGCGTGCTCCCGCTCGTCGGCCGCTCAGCTCCAGCCTTCGCGCGCCCGCGAAGCAGCGCGGTCCCACAGCTAAAATTCAGCACGGCCGGCAGCGCCACCGACGTGCCGATTTTCAACGGGCTGGCCAGTATCTTCAATAAGACACATACGGATGCGCAGGCCACGTTCCAGGAGGTGCCCGGCTCCTGGGAGGTGTTCAATGCAAAGCTGCTCACCCAGGTGGCCGCCCATGATGTACCCGACGTCATCCGGCACGCGATCATCTATCGGCCTTCGCTGATCGCCAACGGCTATGTCCAGGACATGCTGCCGTTCGCCCAGAAGAGTCATTTCAACTTCGACGCCTATTACAGCGGGCCGTTCAAGGGCTATCTGGACAAGGGCCACCTCTGGGGGGTGCCGTGCGGCATCTACACTATGGCCCTGTACTACAACAAGACAATGTTCAAGGAGGCTGGTCTTCCCATGCCATCGACCGATTGGTCGAAGGGCTACGACTGGGGCCAGTTTCTGGACGTGGCGAGAAAGCTGACCAAGGGCCGCGGGCCGGGCAAGGTCTATGGCTTCAGCACGGCTTCGGATCTCCGATGGTGGATCAACTTTATCTGGCAGGCCGGCGGCGACTTCCTCAGCCCTGGGTACGGTCGCAGCACGCTCGGCGATCCCGCCGCGCAGGAGGCATTGAACTTCATCCATGACATGATCTTCAAGTATGAGGTGTGGCCGAACCCTGTAGCCTTCAACAATTCCGGCAACCTTTTTGTCAGCGGGCGCCTGGCGATGACCATCGACGGGAACTGGCAGTTGCCGCTGTTCAAGACGATCAAGAGCTTCGAGTGGGGCGTGGCGCCGCTGCCGCACCACACGCACACCTACACCGGATACTACATCGATGGGTGGTTCATGCCGAAGGGGGTGGCGCGCCCGGACCTCTCCTGGGAGCTGATCGCCTCGTTCCTGGGCGCCCAGGGGGAGAATTACGTGGTGCAGCAGTCGGACCTGGGCATCCCCATGCTCAAAAGTGTTGCGGAAAAGGACCGATCGCTGCTGTTTAACCCGTTGGGGACATCGGGACAGCAGGTATGGCTTGACTCGATCAGCTACGGTCACACCTTCCCCTACAGTCCGATCTACAATCAACTCGATCCGATCATCGCCCGTAACCTCGACCTGTTCTCGCTCAACCACATCACGCCGAAGCAGTTCGCGCAGAATATGTCCGCGGCGATCGATCCCTTGCTCGCAAAGCTCACGCCTGCGGAGCGCGCCATCTAGCGTCCATTAAGGGGGTAGAGTACCCATGCCAATCGCCAAACCACGGGGAGAAGGGCCGATCCCGGAGTGGAGCGACATCATCCATTACGGGGTCAACACCCTGGAGCCCGGCGCGACCGTCGAGCCGCATTACCACGACGCCAACGAGTATTGGTTCATCATCAGCGGTCGCGGCACCTGCGTGACCGAGGGTGATACCTACGAGATCGGTCCCGGCGACATGGTGCTGACCAGGATGGGTGACGAGCATTCGCTGGTCGTCCATGAGCGGATGGTCTCCGTCTATGCCTACGGGCCGCTCAAGCCTGGAGGGGTGTTCGGCCACTTGCACCGGTAGGGGGAGGAGCACGATTCCGCGGGCCCGCGGAATCGTGCTTTTCCTGAGGTGGGGGGGGCGGGCCTCCGACTGTGATCGGGTGGAAGGGACGAACGACTGCGGTCGGGTGGACCAGGCCGGAGTCGCCTTTTCAGGGGCGCGGGCCTCCAGGCCCGCATGGTTCGGCCACGGATCGTCATCTGGCTAACAGGCGGTTGGCCACGCCGGCGGGCCAGGAGTCCCGCGCCCCTAGCCCGCGCTCGCCGCGCGGATCCGGCCACAGCCGACCGATCCGTTTTTTCAGGGGGCTAGCCCGTCCCCCGAGAAAGGAAATGTTCTATGCGCGTTGCCGTGACCGGTGCGAGCGGGGGCCTGGGCCGCTACGTGGTCGCCGATCTGCTGGCGGCCGGCCACGAGGTTCGGGCCCTCGATCGCGTGATGCCGAACGAAAAGCTCTGCCCGTTCATCAGCGCCGACATCCGCGACCTTGGGCAGATGTGCGGCGCCCTGGCCGGCTGCGAGGCGGTCGCCCATCTGGCCGCTATCCCCAGCCCCGGCGGCCACACGCCGGAGGAGTTGTTCCGAGTGAACGTCATGGGTACCTTCAACGTCCTGGAGGCGGCGCGGGTGCTCGGGATCCAGCGCCTGGTGACCATCTCGTCGGCCGCCGTGCTGGGCCATGCCTTCGCCAAACGCCGGCCGGTCCCCCTCCTGGCCTTTCCCATTGATGAAGATCACCCCCTGGCGCCCGAGGATGAGTATGGGCTCTCCAAGCTGGTGGGCGAGGAGATCTGCCGGACCTTTCACCGCCATACGGGCGGCGCGGCGGTCAGCCTCCGTTTCCCCATTCTCTGGAACAGCCAGACGGAGCCCGACCGCCTGGAGAAGCTGGCGGCCGAGGAGCGGCGCGGGCTGTTCACCCTTTGGGGCTATATCGAAATCAAGGACGCGGCCCGCGCCTGCCGCCTGGCCGTTGAAGCGCCGAATCTTACCGATGAGGCGATGTACGTGGGGGCGCCAAACACCTTCTCGCCCGTGCCGAGCGCCGCGCTGGTCCGCCGCTACTTCCCCAACGCCGCCATCCGCGCCAGCAGCGAGGATGGGCACTGGTCGCTCCTGGATGGGAGCCGCGCCGAGCGGTTGATCGGGTTCACGATCCCGTCGAGCCATCTCTAATGTGGGTAATGATGAGGCGTGAAAGGAGGCGCGGCGATGGACCCGCGTGACCCGGTGCTCGTCTCGGCGGCGCGTACGCCGATCGGCAAGTTCATGGGGATGTACAGCCAGGTTCCGGCGGTGACGCTTGGCGCCACCGCGATTGGCCACGCCGTGGAGCGCGCGGGCCTAGAGGTAGGCGCGGCGGAGTACGTGATCATGGGGCACGTCCTCCAGGCCGGCCAGGGGCAGAATCCGGCGCGCCAGGCGGCCGTGGGAGCTAACCTGCCCATGACCACCCCGGCCGCCACGATCAACAAGGTGTGCCTGGCCAGTCTGAACGCCATCGCGCTGGCGGGCCAGATGGTCCGCTCCGGCGAGGCGGAGGTGGTGATCGCCGGCGGCATGGAATCGATGAGCCGCGCTCCCCATCTCTGCGACGAGCTGCGCGGCGGCCACCGCCTGGGTCCGACCACCATGCGTGACGCAATGATCAGCGATGGGCTATGGTGCGCGTTCGATGATCTCTCGATGGGTGAATCGGCGGACGCGGTGCATGAGCGCGAGGGGATCTCGCGAGAGGAGCAGGATCAATGGGCGGCCGAGAGCCAGCGGCGGGCCGCCGCGGCCACCGCCGCGGGGCGCTTTGCGGCCGAGCTTGTGCCGGTTCCGCTCGCCGCCGGCCCGGCCGGTCCCATGCGCGACGAATGCATCCGGGAAGATACGACCCTGGCGCGCCTGAGTGAACTGCGCCCAGCCTTCCGTCCGGACGGCACGGTGACGGCGGGGAATGCCTCGCAACTCTCGGATGGGGCGGCGGCCGTGGTCGTGATGTCGCGCGGGCGGGCGGAACGCGACGGGCACCCGATCCTGGCCGAGATTGCGGCCCATGGGATGGTCGCGGGTCCCGATGCCACCCTGCACCCGCAACCGGTCAACGCCATCCGGCGGATCCTCTCGACCACCGGCTACGGTGAGCGCCAGATCGACCTGTTCGAGATCAACGAAGCCTTCGCGGGCGTGGCGGTGTACGCCGCGCGCGAACTGGAGCTGGGGCCCGAGCGGGTGAACGTCAATGGCGGCGCCGTGGCGCTCGGTCATCCGCTGGGCTGTACCGGGGCCCGCCTGGTGGTGACCCTGGTGCATGAGCTGCGCCGCCGCGGTGGGGGACTGGGCATCGCCGCGCTCTGCGGCGGGGGCGGGCAGGGCGAGGCGCTGCTGGTGAAGGTGCGGTGACGGCGACGCGTGTGTGGTAGAGAGCGCTCTTAACGATCACCTCTCTTCTAGGCGCGATCCGTTCGGGGATAGCCACGGGACTGGATCGAGTAAACTGCTGATCAACAATGCATGGCCCGCCGCCGCGGCAAGGGAATGAGCGTGGAGTACACCGACGCAAGCTGGCATCCCGATTCGACAAGCACCATTCCCATTTTCCGCCAACTGGTGCACCATCTCCGCACCCAAATCCAGTCCGGGATCCTGGTTCCGGGGGCGCAACTGCCCCCGCAGCGCGCGCTCGCCCAGCAACTGCGCGTCAATCGAAGCACGATCGTCGCCGCCTATCAAGAGCTGCAAGCGGACGGCTTGGTGCATGGGCACGCCGGGGGCGGCACCATCGTGCGATCCCTGGAGCGGGACGACGACACCGCCCCCGGCATCTATGATTGGCACGATATTCTCGACCGCGGTTCGTTCATCCACGACCGTTCCCTGGCCACCGAAGTGGCGCAGGCCCGCACCCTCCCTCACGTTGTCTCGCTGGCCCAGGGCGAATTGGCGGCGGATATGCGGCCAACCGCCGCCTTGCGGGAACTGTTCCGCGCCGCGCCGGTGACCGAGGAGTGGTTGGGTTACGAAGGGGCCTTCGGCTACCAGCCACTCCGCGAGGCGATCGCCGCGCACATGCGTGCCCGAGGCGTCCCGGCACAACCCGAGAACGTGCTGCTGCTCGCGGGCGCGCAGCAAGGACTGTATCTGATTTGCCGCGGGTTGCTGCAAGCAGGAGACACGGTAGTGGTGGAGGCGCCCTCCTATTTGCTTACCCTGGGCGTATTGCAGATGGCGGGCCTCCGGGTCTTGCGGGCTCCTCTTGACCAACATGGGCTGATCCCCGATCAACTGGAGGCGCTGCTCGCCCGTCATCGAGTGGCGATGATTTTTACCGTACCCGCGTACCAAAATCCCACCAGTGCCGTGCTGGCCCCCTCGCGCCGGACCGCGCTGCTCGACCTCTGCGAGCAGTACCGGGTTCCGCTGGTCGAGGACGATGTCTACGGTGAATTGGGCTTTGATGGGATCTCACCCACGCCGCTCTATGCCCTTGACGCGGGCAGCTACGTTATCTACGTGGGCAGCATTTCCAAGAGCGTCTCGCCTGGCTTACGGGCGGGCTGGCTTATCGGGCCGCCTCATCTGGTGAAACGGCTGGCGGAGATGAAGTACCACATGCATTACGGCAGCAGCATCGTGCCGGAATGGGTGGCGCAGCAATGGCTCGCCCAGGGCTACCATGCCGCGCATATCACTCGGACGGCCCAGGCCCTTCGCGCCCGCCGCGATATCCTTGAAGCCGAGCTGCGGCAACAGTTCGGACCCTTGCTCTCCTGGCTCCCGCCGCGGGGCGGCTTTCATCTGTGGGCGCGGGTGAACGCCCCGATCTCCAGTACCAGTCTGTTTCGCCGGGCTCTGCGGGAGGGCATCGGGATCAAGCCCGGCAGTCTGTATGGCGTTCCGGCCCATCAATGCTGGATCCGCCTCTCCTTCCAGCACGCCTCGCCGGATGATTTGCGCGCGGTACCTTCCACTCTGAGGCGCGTGGTTGACGAGCTGATACGGGATGGCCAGGACCCGGACCTGCTCGGTTCCGAGGCGGCGGG
>JANWHO010000004.1 GCA_025450375.1 Chloroflexota bacterium | reverse complement strand
TGGTGATCAATGCCGCCGCCTATAACAAAGTAGACGAAGCTGAGCGGCGGCCGGAACTGGCATTCGCGATCAATGCGAGTGTTCCGGCCGTTATCGCTCGCGCCTGCGCCGCGATCGGGGCGCGGATGGTCCATGTGAGTACCGACTACGTATTCGACGGCGCGCTGGGCCGCCCCTACCGGGAGGATGATCTCCCGGCGCCCCTCGGCGTCTATGGCGCCAGTAAGCTGGCTGGGGAGCACCTGGTCCGCGCCTACGCGGGCGACCGGGCCCTGATCGTTCGGACCAGCGCCGTCTTCGGCACCGCCGGCGCGGAGGTAGGGAAAGGCGGCAACTTCGTGCGATCCATCGTGCGCCAGGCTGCCGCCGGGCAGCCATTGCGGGTGGTGAACGATCAGACGACCTGCCCTACCTACGCACCCGACCTGGCCCGAGCCATCCTCAGCCTGGCCGAAGGGCCGGTCGGCGGGCTGCTGCACGTGACCAACGCGGGCGCCTGTACCTGGTATCAATTCGCCCAGGCTATTCTGGAACTGGCCAAGCTTGATGTGCCGTTATCCCCTGCATCGAGCGAGGCGTTGCCCGATCGGGCGCGCCGCCCCTCCTACTCCGTGCTGTCTGGTGAGCGGCTAGTCACACTGGGGATCACGATGCCTCCCTGGCGGGACGCCCTGGTCCGGTACCTGGGGGAGATTGAGGCCATAGCGGCACCTTGATTCCTGCTTTCCTGAAACACAGATAGCACAGATACGAACAGATGACACAGATAGCCTTCCCGACCCAACCCGAGTTGGATGATGGATGCCTGGCTCTGCCATTGTGAGCTTGGCTGGAGCGGACACGAAGGCGTCTTTCCTTGGGATGATCAACGGCGTGGTACTGTTCGCCGATGGTGACCAGAACACAGATCGTTGACTCAGTGGAGTCATCTGTGGCATCCGTGGCAATCTGTGCCATCTGTGTTTCAGGGCACGGGGCCACCGCATCCCAGTGGGCGGAACAGCTTCCCTGCCGCTATGCTCTAACATGTCGAGCCGCGGGTGACATCGAGCCGTGGGACATAACCGGATAATTGAACGGGGGAGGGGGCGCGGATGAAGGGCCTGGTGCTCAGCGGCGGCAAGGGAACGCGCCTGCGCCCTTTTACCTTTACCGGGGCCAAGCAACTGGTGCCCATCGCCAATAAGCCGGTCCTGTTCTATGTGATCGAGGATCTGGTCCGGGCCGGGATCAGCGAGATCGCGGTCATCGTGGGCGAGACCGGCGATCAGATCCGAGCCGCCCTTGGCAACGGGGCTCAGTTTGGGGCCCAGATCACCTTCATCGATCAACCGCAACCGCTGGGATTGGCCCACGCCGTGCTCACGGCGGAAGCCTGGCTCGGTGAGAGCCCATTCGTCATGTACCTGGGAGACAATTTCCTCCGTGACGGGATTGGCGGCTTGGTCGACCAGTTCCAGGCTGCCATGAGCCAGGGCGCCAGCGCCCAGATCCTGCTCACTCCGGTGGCGAATCCGGAACAATTCGGGGTGGCGATCCTGGATGGGGATCGGATCAGCCGTTTAGTGGAGAAGCCCTCCCCACCCCCGCCGGGCCGGCCGCCGATCAGTAACCTGGCTCTGGTCGGCATCTATATGTTCGATCAGCGCATCTTCACCGCCGCCCGCGCCATCGCACCCTCTCCCCGCGGCGAGCTGGAGATCACGGATGCCATTCAATGGCTGATCGATCATGACAGCGAGGTCCGCCCGTGCAGATTGGAAGGCTGGTGGATCGACACCGGGAAGATGGAAGATCTGCTGGAGGCGAATCGGTTGGTTCTGGAGCGTCTGGAACCGGCGATCCGGGGAGAGGTGGACAGCGCCAGCTCCCTGGTGGGCCCGATCCGCGTCGAGGAGGGGGCGCGGATCACGAACTCCGTCCTCCGCGGCCCGCTCACCATCGGCGCCGGGACCGAGATCAGCGAATGTTTCATCGGCCCCTTCACCGCCATCGACCACCACTGTGTAGTCCGCCGCTGCGAGGTGCAGTTCAGTATCGTGATGGAGCACAGCCTGATCGAGGACATCGATACGCCGATCGAAAGCAGCGTCATCGGCCGGCGGGCCAGGGTGGGACGGATCCGGCGCCGTCCCCGCGCCTACCGGCTCACGCTAGGTGACTACTCGTGCGTGGAGATGCCCTGATCGCATTTGCCCTATTCAACCCTGTTCATGAGAAAATCACCCGATGGATACCTTGAGTGATACGCTCAGCGTGGTTATGGCGGGCTATGCCGGACGCGACCTCAATGGGGAGAGCTTTCTCACCCGGAGTGAGGATCGGACGGTGCTGACCGTTCTGTCGGTCGGCCATTTGCGCGGGCAGCACTTTGCCGTGACTAGCCTCGCGGCTCGTCTGGTGGACGATCACATCGTGATTGAGCACGACCTCAACGATCGGCCACTGGTTGACGCCTTGGTCGCGGCAGGGATGCCTCGCGGGAAGATCATTCTCGCTTACGCTGGGGAATCGGGATCCCATGCGGCGTAGACGTACCGCTGCCCCTACGTGGGCGTGACTGACCCCTTGTACCCGGTCGGGCCGGCCGCTGCCGGTGCGGACATTCTGAGAAAATAAGGCGCCCGGTCTGCCGGAGAACTCCGCGATCAGCGCGAGATCCGCGCGATGCCCGACCGTACCGCCGTGTCACCCTGATAGATGACGTACACCAGGTGGTTTCCGTCGGGCGACCACCAACCCACCGGCCCCACGCCGCCAGGCGGCAGCACCTGACGCGCCGGTCCGGATCGGGTATCCATCAGGTAGTTGAGCGTTCCGGCCAGCGTCCCAGTGCGGAAACTGACAATGGCTCCATCGGGCGAGGTAGGGCCCACCAGGTCAATCGGCCCGCGGAAGGCCATGCCATGGTTGAGCGGAACCGGCGCGCTCAGGGGAGCCAACACTTGCCGATACAGGGTGGTGGTCTTGCCATCAAACACGCTATAGAGAATCGTATTTCCGTCCCATGAGAAATGAAACCCAGCCTCGGATTTGCGGGCGTTGGCCCGCGAAAGGACGAGCACGCCGCCCTTCGATCGGTCCCACACTCGGAGCCCTTTCCCGTCCTGATAGGCAAGGAACCGGAGGTTGGCCGACAAGGCATAGAAGCCATCCGGATCCGACGCGATACGGATCGAAGGAATGCCGGTAAACGGCGACACCTGCCCGGTACTGGGGTCGATCTGGACCAGGGTGCCCGAACGCACGGCCAGGATTCCTTGGGGAAACCACTCCAGGTTGGTGTGATCCACGCCGCCGATCAGGCGATCGCCGGTTCCGTCGGCCCCTATCACATGGAGGCGCGCCGCTTCGAGCCTATCTCGCGTATCGCCGGCGGGAGCGGCGGTTTCGGTGGTATAGGCGATCGAACGGCCATCGGGGGACCAGCCAAAATCCCGCACCTCCTTCGCGAGTTGAATGGTTCCTGTTGGGCTATAGCGCATCAACGTGCCGGCATACCAAGTAGTGGCCGGATCCATGCTCCAGTGGGTGAGATAGAGGAGCGATGTACTATCGGGCGACCACAAGGGCATCCAGATCCCGCCCTTGGTTAGCATGGCTTCGGGGCTAATGCGGAAGGCGGCGGCGCGATCCGGCGACGCGGGCGCGGTGGTAGCGGTGGCAGCCAGGGGACCAATCGCTTGCACGATCGGGGGAGCGGTGCTGCTCGCGGTAGCCAGAGGGCCAATCGCCTGCACCACGGTGGGCGCCTGACGCAGGGGTGCCGGCACGGGCGGGACTACGGTGGGGCGGACGTTCGGTCCGCTCCCAAGCTGAGGTCCGAGCAAGGGATCGCTGCCAATCCGCACCCCAGCTACCCACGCGAGGGCCGTGGTCCGCGCCCGCGCCGGCGAGGTAAGCCGGGGTGTCTGATGCCCGCTTCGCGATAGGTTCCCCGCCAGGGCAACCAGGAGCACGGCCAGAACCGCCACGCCGCCGCCGCCCAGGCTACCAAACACGATCTGCCCACGCCGGCGAAGCGGCCGCTCTCTTACCGGTCGGCGCTCCCCGGTTCCCCGATGCACGGTCGCCGCCAGCACGGCGGCCCGCAGGCCTGGATTGGGGGCGCTCGTCAGAGCGGTGGTGATCCGCGCCTCGTCGCGCCGATAGGCGGCCAGGATAGCGGCGCACCCCGCGCAACCGGCAAGATGGGCACGCACGGCGTCGCCTTCGGGACCGCGGTCTCCAATCAGCACCGCGTCGTGATAGAGGGAGAGGAGCGATCGGCACCGCTCGCAGCTGATCATTTCTCCCCCGTAAGGGCATGCATGGCTTCGACCATGGGCAGCCCCTCGCCGATGCCCTCGGGATCGAGGCGCGAGTAGATCTCCCGAAATCGCTCACGGGCCCGGAACAGCAAGGTGTTCGCGTTTCGGGCCGTGATTCCGAGTGCCTGGGCAATATCGACGTTCGACATGTCCGCCACCGTACGGAGAAGAAGGCATTCGCGATAGCGGGGCGGCATCTGGGCCAGAGCCTCCCGCACTAGCTCCCGCTCCGCCAACTGGCCGGCGAAATCGCCTCTGGTTGGGAGGATATGCTCGTGCTCAACCCCGAACGGCAGCCAGGAGATCAGCCGCTTGTGGCGCATGGCGTCAATGGCCGTATTACGGGCGATCCGAAATAGCCAGCCAGCGGTAAACTGCTGGCCGATCCGTCGTCGCTCCATCGCCTCATAGGCTTTGATCAAGGTATCCTGGGCCAGATCCTCGGCCTGCTCCCTGCTTCCCACCATGCCAAAGAGAAAGGAAATGAGCGGCGCATGGTAGCGATCCACCACGCCGGTGAAACTGCCGCCCAGAATTTCCACGCCGGTATCGGCCGCCGGAGCGGTCCATGCCGAAGGCGCCGGCCCCCGGTAGTCAACGCACTCTGCCTGAATCAGCTCCGTCGCTCCCTCGGCTCCATTGCATGCCGTCCCGCCCGCCGATACTTCGGCGGGCGGGGCGCCGGCCAGCAGGCCGGGCAGCGCGGGTTTCCCCTCTTCTGAAATCAACGGATGGGGCTCCGACATTATTACACCACTGGCGAAAAATACCGGCGGCCGGCGTCGCGTGCCGCGTCCTGGGCTATACTCACTCTCAGGAACATAGGATACCGCCAGAGGCGACCCGCATGGGCCGCCGGGCTCCGAAAGAGGAAGTTACAGCACCCGTGCAAGACGTTCGGACTCTCGCGCAACGCACGATGGATAACGTCGAACGGGTGATCATCGGCAAACCGGATGCCGTGCGCCTGGCCATGGTGGCCGTGCTCCGCGGCGGCCATGTATTGATCGAGGATGTCCCTGGGGTGGGGAAGACGATGCTTGCCCGCGCCCTGGCCCGCTCCATCGGCGCCACCTTTCATCGGATTCAGTTTACTCCCGACCTCCTGCCCAGTGATATTACGGGCGCCGAGATCTACAACCAGCATACCCAGGAGTTCCATTTCCGCCCCGGCCCCTTGATGGCCCAGATTATTCTGGCGGATGAGATCAATCGGGCCACTCCCAAAACCCAATCGGCCCTGCTGGAAAGCATGGATGAGCGGCAGATCACGGTGGATGGGATGACCCACCCGCTCCCCCGCCCCTTCATGGTGCTCGCCACGCAGAACCCTCTCGATTTCGAGGGAACCTTCCCCTTGCCGGAGGCCCAACTGGACCGTTTCTTCCTTACCATCACCCTCGGTTACCCCACGATGGAGCAAGAGTTGGCGATCCTGGACGGGCAGCAGCGGACCCATCCCCTGGAGGCCCTGCCCACGGTCACCGAAGTGGTGGACCTTCTGGCGGCCCAGGTCCGGGTCCGCGAGGTCTACGTGGATGAGTTGGTCCGTCGATACATCGTCACCCTGGTGCAACAAACCCGCCGCCACGGCGACCTCCGACTTGGGGCCAGTCCCAGAGGTTCGCTGGCCCTCTTCCAGGCCACCCAGGCGTGGGCGGCCCTGGATGGGCGGGACTACGCGCTGCCCGACGACGTGAAGGCCGTGGCCTCGGCCACCCTGAGCCACCGCTTGATTGGCCGCTCCTGGGCGGACTCCGGTACCGATCAGGGACGGGATATTATCGCCGATCTCCTGCGGACCACCCCGGTCCCCGGAAACGGGCTGGTCCGCGGACGCCCAAGCATGGTGGCGGAGGTACGCGGCTAGATGCGGCGTGCCCTACGCTCCTATCAGCGCGGCTTGCTCGCCATGGCGCCCGCCGTGGTTCTGAGCAGCATGGTCAGCATCCTGGGCAATTGGCCCTGGACACTGGAGCCGCTGACCGACTGGGTGATGCTGACCACTCCGGTCGATCTCGCCGACCGCCTCCTGCTGGATCTCGGTTCCCTGGCCCGTCCCCTGGCCCTTCTGGGTGGCTTTGCTCTTTTCCTGGGTATCGGCGGGGTGGGAGGACTGATCGCGGGACCGGCGCCGAGCCCCAGCGATCGGGGAGTGTTTCAGGGTGCGGGCTATGCCGGCCTACGAGTGATACGCCTGGCCGCCACGGCGATCTTCCTGGGGTTGATCCTGGCTTTCATGTTCCCCGCGCCCGCTCTGGCGCCTGCGCTCGTCTTGGGGGCCGTCTATGTGGGGTTGCTGGCCGTCCCGCCCCTGGCGGGGCAGGCGCGTCACGATGCTGGTCCCAGCCGGAGGGACTTTATCAGGGACAGCGCCCGTGTCGTGGGCCCCGCCGCCGCCCTGGTCGCTCTCTTCCTTCTGCAGCCCTGGTACCGGGCCAGGACTCTCGTGACGCGGAGTGGGCGCCTCTTCGTCTTCCGCGTGCCCGCGCCCCGGCGAAGCGGGTTTACCATCGCGGGGCTCACGCCGGAGGTGACGCCGCCCAGCCAGTTCTACTACATGAGTAAGAACCTGGTGGATCCCGATCTGAGTGCCGGCGCCTGGCGGCTCCGCGTCGACGGTCTGGTGAACACTCCGCGACGGATCGGCTTCGAGGAGATTCTGGCCATGCCGCCTCAGAGCCAGTATGTGACCCAGGAATGCGTCAGCAATCCAGTGGGCGGCCCGCTGATCAGTTGCGCCCTCTTCACCGGCGTGCCACTCTCCCACCTGCTGGATCTGGCCGGCCCACTCCCTCACGCGGCCACGGTGGTGATGCGCGCCCCCGATGGCCATGCCGACAGTATCCCTCTGACGGTGGCCCGGCAAGACGAGGTGCTCGTCGCCTATGCCATGGATGGCGCGTATCTGGAACCCGCCCATGGCTATCCCGCGCGCATCCTCGTGCCCGGCAGCTACGGGTTCAAGAGCATCAAGTGGGTGGAACACCTTGAGTTGGTGTCGGGTAGCTTCAGCGGCACCTGGCAGGAGCGTGGGTGGACCGCCTCGGGACTCGTTCACAGCATGGCACGCATCGACGTGGCCCGGTCGACGGCCAAGGGAGTGGCGGTGGCCGGCGTGGCCTTCGCGGGGACGCGCGGCGTGCGGGCGGTGCAGGTCCGAGCGAACGGCGGCCCCTGGCAGCCGGCTATCCTTCACACGCCTCCGCTTTCGCCACTCACCTGGGTGCAATGGCGCTGCCTGATCCGCGCCCGCGGCAAAGTTACCCTGGAGGCGCGAACTATCGACGGCATGGGGAAGACGCAAGAGAGCAGGGCAAGCGACATCTACCCCGCCGGGGCCACCGGCTACCATCAGATAACGGTGAACGTATGAGTGAAGGGGCGATCCTCATCCTCCTGGCCTGGCAGTGGCTGGCCGGTACCCTGGCCCGCCGCCGCTACGAAGGGCTCCCGAGCGTTCTGGCCCCGGCGGGCGCAACGGCGGTAGGGCAGCCACGGGAGCATCGGGCCGACCCCTTACCCGTCTCCGTGATCATACCCGCGCGCGACGAGGCCGCTACGCTTCCCGCCCTGCTTGCCTCGCTGGCAGCGGCCTGGCCACCCGTGGCTCAGATCCTGGTAGTGGATGATCAGTCCAGCGATGATACCGCCGCGGTCGCCCGCGCGGCGGGCGCCACCGTCGTCGCCGCCCCCGATCCGCCGGCTGGGTGGACCGGGAAGACCCACGCCTGCCATCTGGGAGCCTGGAGGGCGGAGCAGCCGTGGCTGTTGTTTCTCGATGCCGATACCCGCCTCCAGCCCCAGGCGGTGATCGCCGCGCTGGCCCATGCCGAGGCAACCGGGCTGGAGGCACTTTCGCTATTTCTGGCCCAGGAGTGCCGAAGCTTCTGGGAGCGCTTGCTGCTCCCCCATGCCTACGCTCTCTACTTCATTGGTGCTCGGACCGGCACTCCCCTCGCCAATGGACAATTCATCCTGATCCGCGCCGACGCCTATGCCCACTGTGGCGGCCACGCGGCGGTGCGGGAGAGCATTATCGATGACGTGGCCCTGGCGGGAGCCTGCCAACGCGCGGGGGTCCGGCTCCAGATGGCGCGGGGAGAGACCCTGGCCTCGGTAAGGATGTATGACCACCTGGCGGCCATTCGCGAGGGATTCGGCAAGAACGCCGCCCGCTTCATCGCCGTGGACCCGGTGGGCGGGGCGCGGACGGTCGCCGGCTCCATCGCCGCCACGCTGCCGCCGCTCCTGATCTGGCGAGCCTGGCGGCTCGGCGGCAAGGGACGCGCACTGGCGGCTGCCCTTTCCTACGGGCTGGGGGTGCGCAACCTGTGGTACTGGCAACGCCTCTTCCGGGCAGGACGCCTGCTCGCGTTCGCGCATCCCCTAGCGGCCCTGGTGTTTCAAGGGATCGCCTGCGAATCACTGGCGCGCGTGGTGTTTCGACGCGGAGTCACCTGGAAGGGCAGAACCTATCGGTGAGGAGGAAGGGAATGCTGGGCATTCCCTTCCTCCAAAATCGAACTTCGCCTTATTTGCCGAGTAGGCGTCCAAGCG
>JANWHO010000003.1 GCA_025450375.1 Chloroflexota bacterium | reverse complement strand
TCGCCCGGGTGCTCGCCGCCGAGCAAGGTAAACCGCTGGAGCGCGAGGCGCGGGCCGAGGTCGCGCACGCAATCCTGGGGTTCGCGGAGGCGGCCGAACACATCAAGTGGCTGGAGAGCGCGGTGATACCTGCCCGGGACCCGCACAAGCGCGTGCATAGCTTCTACACTCGAGGCCCTGGTCGCCGAGGCGCGGCAGGTGAAGCTGGGCGATCCGTTTGAAGCGACTACGACTATGGGCCCGATCAATAACCCAGCGGTCTGAGCGATCTCCGAACCATGTGCCTGGACATCCGCTCATAGAGAGGTGCGGCGCAATGAGTGATCGAGAACTCCACGTGATCCGTACCGCCGTCGTCGGCGTTGGCCTGATGGGCCAGCTGTTCGCCCGCTTGCTGGTGCAATCGCCCCGCGGGCGGCTCGTGGCGCTCGCGGAGAGTGACCGCGGCCGCGCTGCCGCGCTGCACGCGGAGTTTGGTGTGCCAGTCTATGACGACTGCGCGACGCTCCTGGATGCGGAAGCTCTAGATGCCGCCGTCGTGGCCACGCCGGATCAAGCCCACCTTGAGCCCGCGCTGGCGGTGCTCGCGCACGGGTTGGGCCTGTTCATCGAGAAGCCACTGGCGCTCACGGTGGCCGATGCGGAGCAGATCGTCGCCGCGGCTCGCGCCGCCAACCGCCCGCTGATGGTCGGCCAGGTGCTCCGTTTTGATCCGCGCTTTGTCCTGCTGCACGACGCCGCACGCCGCGGCGACCTCGGGACCGTCCAGCTCATCCACGGGCGCCGGGAAGCGCCGCTGGCCGAGGGACGGCGCCTGGCGGGCCGCACCTCTCTCGCCTTCTATCTGGGCGTGCACGACATCGATGCCATTCACTGGATCACTGGCGCACGCGTCACGCAGGTCAGCGCCTCCTACCACCGTACAGTACCGGGGATCGGCGACATCGGCGGGATCCTCGTCGCTACCCTCTGGCTGGATAGCGGCGCCGTGGCTACCCTGCAGCACGCCTGGACTCTGCCGAACTCCACCTACCAACTCGGGTATCATCTGTTCGAGATAGTGGGGTCGGATGGGACCGGGCGGCTGGATGCCCTCGATGATGGGCTCCGCCTCCAGTCGGGGAGTGGCGTGTATCATCCCAGCGTCCAGTATCTCTTCACGCCCTTATTGCATGGGCGCATCAGCGGCGCGTATCGCGACGAACTCGAGCACTTTCTGGAGTGCCTCCAGTGCGGCCTGCCGCCGCTCGTGACTGGGGACGATGGGAGCGCGGCGGTGGCCGTAGCCATGGCGATCGACCAGTCCGCGCAGAGCGGCCTGCCGTGTCCGGTGCGCTATCCCGCCGCGCGCTGAGCCATACTCTGTAGGCGGCATGGGAGGGAGGCGCGTACGCGCCTCCCCCGGTTCTGGCCATGGAGTTGGTGGAATGGAGGATGCATGATGCGCCACCGGATCCCGGAGACACATATCATCTACGCCTTCGACCGTACGTCGCCCCCCGCCGTGGAGATCGACGCGGGCGACGAGGTCGTGTTCGCCACGCTGGACACCTCATCCGGGATCATCAAAAGCCGCGAGAACGTCGCACACTTCGCGGCCGTGCGGCGATCCGACCGCGTCAATCCTGCCACTGGCCCGGTCTGGGTGCGTAGCGCCGAGCCCGGCGATGAATTATTGGTGGAGATCCGGGAGATCCGGTTGATCTCGCCCGGCTGCGTTCGGATCCTGACCATGATGGGCGTGCTACACGGTGAGGTGGAGGCGCCTCGCGCGATCATGGCGGAAGTGGCGGGCGACCGGCTACGCCTGGATATCGGGCTGGAGATCGCTGTCCGGTCCATGGTGGGCGTGATCGGCACCGCACCCGAGGGCGAGCCGGTCAGTACGCTCCTGCCAGGATCCCACGGCGGGAATATGGACCTGAAGGAGTGTCGGCCCGGAGCGACCGTCCACTTGCCCGTGCGGGTACCCGGCGCGCTGCTGGCCCTAGGCGATGTCCACGCCAGCATGGGCGATGGCGAGGTGACCGGCACGGGCGTGGAGATCTGCGCCGAGGTGACGGTGCGCGTGGACCTGAACAAAGGGGCGGCTCGCCCGCGTCCCTGGCTTACCCTGCCGGATGCCTGGGTGAGCTACGGCCATGCGCCAGCCCTAGAGGAGGCGGTGCGCATGGCCACCCGCGACATGACGGAGATCCTGTGCGTGCAACTGGGCATTGGCAAGGAGGACGCCTACATGCTGATTAGCGCCTGCGGCGATGCAGGTATCGGCCAGGCATGCGCGGGGGACTTCGACCGCACCGCCCGCGTGGTCATGCCTCAGCTGGCACGCCCGGACGGCTTGCGGTGATATCTCGGCCAGGTCAAACCTAAGTGCTCCGTTCCTCAATGTGAGTGCGAATAGTGTACGCTGAGGGCACAAGGAGGTGCCATCATGCCGAAGCTCTTGTTCGCCCGTCCACCTCTCGATGCCCAGGAGGAGCGGCAGGCGCGTAGACTGGCGGGGAGTCGCCATGCGCCCGGGGACTGGATCCTGCGGGCACACCTGATCGCCCGCAGTTGGGCGGGGGAGCGGACCACCGCCATCGCCGCTGCGCTGGGCTGCCACTCCCAGACCGTGCGCGAGCGGCTGCTTCGCTTCAACGCAGAGGGCGTTGACGGCCTGGGAGACCGCCCGGGCGTGGGGCGCAAGCCGCGGCTGAGCGAAGCGGAGCGGAGTACCGTGATCGCGCTGGCCCGCAGCGAGCCGCCGGGGAAGCTGACCCGCTGGTCGGATGGGAGCCTGAAGGCCGAGCGACCGGAGGGGGAGGCCCAGTGGAGCCTGGATGCCCTGGCCGCGGCGGCCCAGGAGCGCGGCATCCAGGTCGGTCGGAGCCAGGTCCGGCGCATCCTGCGGCGGGAGGGGGTGCGCTGGCGGCGCACGCGCACCTGGGCCAGCAGCGCGGACTCCGACTTCGCCCCAAAAGGGCGCGGGTCGTCGCGCTCTACACCGCCCCGCCGGCCGGCGCGACGACCCTCGGCGTCGACGAACTCGGTCCGGTAACCCCGCGCACCTACCCGCCTGCTCCGGGTTGGTCGCCCGCCGGGCACCGGATCAAGGCACCGCTGGACTATGGCCGTGGCCCGGAGAAGGTCTGGGTGTATGGCGCCCTGCGGCCACGCGACGGACGGGTGCTCACACTCACCGCGCCTGCGCGCAACCCCGCCGGCTACCTGCGCCTGCTGGAGGCGATCACCCAGGCCAACCCGACCGATGACCTGTTCGTGGTCATGGACAACCTCTCCAGCCACACGAGCGGCCCCGTCCGGGAGTGGCTGGCAGGCCACCCCAGGATCACCCAGGTGCCCATCCCGACGGGCGCGTGCTGGCTAAACCTGCAAGAGGGCTGGTGGCGCCTGTTCCGCCGCACGGCATTGGCCGGGCAGAGCTTCGCTGATGCCGACGAGATCGAGCGGGCCGTGGTGACCGCCACGCGCCAGCTCAACTACCGCGCCAAACCCTGGATTTGGGGACGACCACCGCCCCCACACCGGCATCTGCGCCGCCGTTTCGTCTACCTGCTTTGAGGAACGGAGCACTAGTTGGGGGAGACAGTGCGCTTTCCGGCACCCAAAACCAGAATTGAGGTGGATCGTGGACATGAACCAAGGGGTCCAGGCCGACGTACCGGCCGAACAGTGTGATAGCCCGGTAGCGATCGATCGGTGACATGCACCTTTTGTGCAACAATAGTGGATTCGCCGCCGATGCGAATCCCCGCCACGGCGCTCGGCTGCGCCTTGCCGGCCAATCGCTTCCCACATGAATGATTGGAGCACCGCGATCATACGGACTCGCGGTAAGGAGGGGTACATACGATGGCACTTGGGAGCATCACCAAACATACGGCGACGGACGGCACGGTGTCGTGGTGGGTGCGCATCGACGCCGGCTATGATCCCGTGACAGGCAAGCACAAACGCCCCAGGATGAGCTTCCGGACGAAAAAGGAAGCGGAGGCCGCCCAGGCCCAGCAGCGTATATCGATCCAGCGCGGCACAATGGTCGACCAGTCCAGGATCACGCTTGGCGAGTACCTGAACGTCTGGTTGGCCGATGCCCAAAAGCGCGTACGGCCGACCACCTACAGGATGTATGCGTACCACCTGCGCCACTACATCATTCCGGAAATCGGTGCCGTCACCCTCCAGAAGCTGACGCCCGCGCGGCTCCACGCCGTTCTCACCGCGTCGCGCTCAACCAATATTGGCAAGGTCTCGCATCGCCTGCTGCATACCGCCTTCGAGCATGCCGTCAATCTCGGGCTGCTGGTCGCAAACCCCATCGACCGCGTCAAGGCGCCGAGGACGGAGAGACCCAAGCGCGGCGCCTGGAACGCGGTACAGGCGGCAAGCTTCCTGGAGATAGCCGCCGGCGATGCCTATGAGCCGCTATGGACAATCGCCCTCCACACCGGCCTGCGCCGGGGCGAGTTGATCGGACTGCGCTGGGAGGATGTGGATCTCGATGCCGGCACCCTCTTCGTCCGCCAGCAGATCACCGACCTACCCGGCAAGGACGGCACCGGCGCGCCGAAGACGGAGGCGGATAAGCCGGCCATCGATATGCCCGTCACGTTGATCGGGACCCTACGCACTCACCGTGCCCGTCAGCGAGAGCGGCGCCTCGCCGCGCCCGTGTGGCAGGATCAGGGACTCGTCTGTACCTCCGCCGTCGGCACGGCGATTGGCCCGCGCAATACATCACGGGGTTTCCAGGAACTCCGGGCGGAGGTGGGACTACCGGACCTCACGTTGCACGGCATGCACCACACCGCGGCCACGCTCATGATGGCAGCCGGGATGCAGATGCACGATGTCTCCGCGATTCTCGGGCACGCCAGCCCGGCCGTCACCGCGCAGATTTACGCCCAGAGTCTGCGCGAATAGCGCCGCAAGGCCACGCATGTGCTGGCCGACGCCTTGGCCGCCAGCAAACGTGCGGCCGTCTAGCGGACCTACCAAAGTCGCTTGGACCACTCTTGGACCACTCTGAGTAGAAGAAGGCAGCAGAACCGTCGTTCCGCTGCCTTCCTCTTTGTTGAGACACCAGTACGCCCGACAGGACTCGAACCTGTAACCTCCAGATCCGCAATCTGGTGCTCTATCCATTGAGCCACGGGCGCATGCGAGAACGCTTTCCCAGTATACCCAGGCCACGATTCACTGGCAATCCCAGGATGAACCCTGAGGGCGCACGGGCATGGCGGCATCCTGAAGCACAGAAGCACGGAGGAAACGGAAAACACAGATAACTACCCTGGAAGCAAGTGAGGGATGGAGAAGTGAGAACGCGGAATCGGAGAAACGTTCTGTGCCTTCCGTGCCTTCTGTGCTGCTCTGAAAAGCCGCCCGTTTTCATCCCTGCGGGTGTCCCGCGCACACGACATGACTACTCTGTGCTTCAGGAATCGGCAAGCCCGCTGGCCTACGGCGCCCTGCCGGCCAGCGCCGCCCGCACCAACCCCGGCAGTTCGGGGATGGCATCGGCGACCACGAATCCCCGGTCGCGGAAGGCCGCCACCTTGGCCTCCGGCCCGCCCAGGCCGCCGCTGATAATGGCGCCCGCATGCCCCATCCGTTTGCCGGGCGGGGCACTCCGTCCGGAGATGAAGGTTACTACCGGCTTTCGTTCAGCCGCCGGTATCCCCGCCAGGTAATCGGCCGCATCCTCTTCGTCGCGTCCGCCAATCTCGCCAATCAGCACCACGACATCGGTTTCCGGATCGGCCTGTAGCAGGCGGAGAATATCGACAAAGCTGGACCCGATCACCGGGTCGCCGCCGATCCCCACGCAGGTGCTCTGGCCGAGGCCATTGCGCGAAAGTAAGTCGCCCGCCTCGTAGGTCAGGGTGCCGCTCCGCGAGATGATCCCCACACGGCCAGGACTGAACGCGTTGCCCGGCATGATTCCTACCTTCGCGGCCCCTGGTGTAATGAGGCCAGGGCAGTTCGGCCCGATCAGTCGGGTTTCCGGATGCTCACGCAAGAACCGAACCGCCCGCACCATGTCGTGGACCGGTACGCCCTCCGTGATGCAGACCACCAATTCGATCCCCGCCGCCGCCGCTTCCATCACCGCGTCGGCCGCTCCCGGCGCCGGGACGAAGATGATGGAGACATTGGCTCCGGTCGCTTGCACGGCATCCCGCACCGTATCGTAGACCGGAACCCCGTTGACCTCCATGCCGGCCTTCCCAGGCGTAACCCCCGCCACCACGTTGGTCCCGTATGCCTGCATCTGAGACCCGTGAAGTCCTCCGTCGCGCCCTGTTAAGCCTTGCACCAGCAAGCGCGTCCCCGTCCCAACCAGAATCGCCATCCGTGCCTCCCGCTCTGCCCTTTGTTGGGGCCGGCATGCATCCGGCCCCTCCACTCCCCGAGTCAGCCGCCGCGCGTGTGCTTCAATGCTATGCTGACTGCATTTAGCTTTCGTGTACGGTGACGGATAGAATACGCACTGGATCCTGAGGCGACGATCGCTCGGGCCCGCCCACCGGCACCGCCGCGATTGCGTCCACCACATCCAGCCCAGCGGTGACCTGGCCAAAAATCGTATAGCTTGGCGGCAGAGTGGTGCCGCTTGACCCATGCACGATAAAGAATTGGCTGCCGTTGGTGTTCGGACCCGCGTTGGCCATGGCCAGGGTACCGACCTTGTAGGGCGTGGTCACCCGCTCGTCGTTGAAGCGATAGCCGGGACCGCCCCGACCGGTCCCCGTCGGGTCTCCGGTCTGAATCATAAAGCCCTTGATCACCCTATGGAACAGCACGTTATCGTAGTAGCCGTGGACGGCCAGAAAGATGAAGTTGTTGACCGTGATGGGAGCCAGTTCACTCAGCAGATCCACCTCGATCGCGCCCTTGGAGGTCTCGATCGTGGCCGTATAAGTCTTCCCCGGCTGAAGGGCGGAATCGGGTGGGGCCCCCCACTGTCCGGTGCCCTTTGGCTGCTTCGCCGCATTCTTGAAGTGCTCCAACATAGTCGTACGTCCTCCCTATGTTCATTTCCGCGCTCGCCCGCGCGCCCCGTTCACAACCGAGTGTACCCCCGACCAGAACCGCGGATCGCGATGGCTCAGGAAACCTGGACCGTTATCGTTTTGATGATCACTGGGGTATTCGGGGCCGAGATGGCTCCGTCGCCGCCCGCATGCGCCGGTGCGTTGGCGATCGTGTCCACTACGTTCTGGCCCTTTGTCACCTGGCCAAAGAGATTGTAATTTGGCTGCAAGGCGACTCCT
>JANWHO010000002.1 GCA_025450375.1 Chloroflexota bacterium | reverse complement strand
GCGAAACAGCGGAGAACGTGGCCGAACGGTATCACGTGTCTCGCGAGGACCAGGACCGCTTTGCCTACGAGAGCCAGCAGCGAACAGCCCGCGCCCAGGCGGACGGATTTTTCGCGGGGGAGATCGTGCCGGTGGAGACACGCGGGGGAAGGAAGGGCGAGCGAGTCCTGGTGGATCGGGACGAGCATCCACGCGCCGATACCACCCTGGAGAAATTGGCGGTCTTGGGGCCTGTCTTCCGTCAGGGCGGTACGGTGACGGCTGGCAACTCCTCCGGAATCAACGACGGAGCGGCGGCACTGCTGATCGTGAGCGAGCGCCGGGCCAGGGAGTTGGGCTATGCCCCCCTGGCCCGCGTGGTAGCAAGCGCCACGGCGGGGGTGGATCCGGCGGTGATGGGGCTGGGGCCGATTCCCGCTACCCGCAAGGCGCTGGCGCGGGCCGGGCTGCGAGTCCAGGATCTGGGCGTGGTCGAGTTAAACGAGGCGTTTGCCTCTCAATCGCTCGTCTGTATGCGCGAGTTGGAGTTGGATCCGGCGACGGTCAATCCCAACGGCGGCGCCATCGCGATCGGCCATCCGCTGGGCTGCAGCGGCGCCCGACTGGTGGCTACCCTGGTGCGCGAGATGGGCCGCCGCGGACACCGCTATGGGCTTGCCACCATGTGCATTGGGGTGGGGCAGGGCGCGGCCACCATTTTCGAGCGGCTCTAGCGGCTACCAGTCCATGGAGAAGGCGGCGAACATGGTATGTTTGCCGCCTTCACCAGGGACTGGGCCGGCGTTGGCACCGGGAATGCAGGCCACGGGGCGACTCCCCCCGGCTAGAGCATGAGGAGGCCGGCGAGGGTAAGGGATACGGTTGAGTTGCTTGAGCCGCCGGCGGAACTGAACCGGAAGAGCGACGACGCCTGCACGGTCGTGAAAAATGGGGCGACGCCGGGCCGCGTGATCACGGTCGCCGCAATCCCCACCGTACCCCATCGCTGCTGGGGACTGTAGACATAGGTGACCTTGTCCGGGAATCCCAGACCGATGGTCAGTCTGGTTGGACCGAGCAACGACCATGGGGAAACCGTGATAGTGTAATCCAATTCCTGTACGGCGCTGGGGTCCGTTTGCAAGATCGATACGACATCGACGAGCGCGCCGTTTACCAACAACACCGGATCGGATCGGCAGCCCGCGGCGGCATCCGCTTGATGCATTGCCAGAGGACTGCCGAGCAGACCGACAACCAGTATGGCCACGGCGAGTGCCATACGGCGGCGAGGCAAGATTTTCGCTTCGATGATACGACTCCTTTCACTGTCCATTTCCCTCGGGGCATATGCTCGCGAAACACGAGGCCGCCCCACCGCCGCTATCGTACGCCGCCTGGCTGGAACCGGCAGTACTCTTTGGTGCTAATTGGGCTCACCCGGACGCTTACCCAAACGGGTACTACCTTCGTGCAAGGGCTCGCTTTATACTCGCGAGGTACTTCTTCGAGTCGGCGGCAGGGGCCCTGGATGGAACCGCGGGAGCGTTGTGCTCATCGTGGTGGGCGTGGAGACCATGGCAAAAGACGGGCAAACGGGGGGCGCGCGGCTCAAGACTTGGCGGCAACTAGGCGCCGGGTTGCCGCCGCAGCCAGGGGTGAGCCTGGCCACCGCCGGAGTTGCCTTGCTCAGTTTGTTCCTGGGCTGGCTCCGCTCGCCCATCTCGTCAGGCGGCGCCCTCCTCCCCACCGCGGCCCTGGCGCTGAGCCTGACCGGCGCGGTGGTGGTGAGCTACAAGTATCCCATTCACATCCGGCACCAGATCAAGGTGAATCTGTTCACCGTCGCGTATTACCTCCTGGCCGTGCTGGTGCCGCCCGTGGTGGGCGCCGCGGCCGCTGGGGTGGGCGCCCTATGCGGCGAGGTATCGGCGCGGAGGATCAGCGGCGCCTTTCTCAGCGATATCATCACCGAGGCCGGGCGGCGGATCATCATCGTCCTGCTGAGCGCGCTGGTCGCGCAGGAGGTCGCGCTAGCCCTGCCCTGGCCTGTCGCCCTGGTCGCCGCGGCAATCGCGATGGCCTTTCTGGACACCGCAACCTTGCCGCTCGTTCTGGCGCCGATGGGGAATGACTCACCGTTCCATATCCTGGTGGTTACGGCGAGGGAGCTGGCGCTGCCCGAGGGGATGCAATACTGCGTTGGCCTGATCGGGGCGATGGCCGCGACGGAAGGAACCTGGATCGTTGCGCTGCTGACCATTCCGGCGGGTTTGATCTACAAGGCATTCAAGATTCTCAGGGAGTTACAAGACAGCACGCGGCATCTGCTGGAAAACATGGCGGACGCGGTTGACTTGCGCGATCCCTACACCGGAGGCCATTCGCGGCGCGTGACCGAATACAGCGCGGCGATCCTCCGCCAGTTGGGGATTCAGGGTCCGGAAGTGACCCTCATCGTGGCGGCGGCGCGCGTGCATGATATAGGGAAAATCGGTATTCCCGACGCGATCCTCAATAAGGTAGGGCGTCTGACCGACGAGGAGCGCCTGGCGATGGAAGCACATCCAGTCTACGGGGAAAGCTTGCTCAAACGGCACGCGGACTTCGCCCGCGGGACCAAGATCGTGCGCCACCATCACGAGCGATGGGATGGCGCGGGCTATCCTGACGGGCTGAAAGGGACCGATATTCCCTTTGGGGCCCGCGTGGTCGCGGTGGCCGACAGCTATGACGCGATGACCAGTGACCGCCCCTATCGGCGCGGGATGAGTATTCAAGACGCGACGGCCATTCTCCACCAGGGGCGGGAATACCAATGGGATCCGGCCATCGTCGATGCGTTCCTCCGCGCCATCGCGGCGGAGAATCGGTCGGAAGCCGAGCCGGGGCCGACGCTCCATCCATCGCGGGCCACGGAAGCGGTTGCCGTGTGACGGAGCCCTTCCAGAGCGCCGCGATTGGTCCTGGTAGCCTAGAGTCCGCTAAACGGGCTGGGCTCCCCTGCCCTTCCCTTCTACCAGCCACCCCGCCGCGCAGGCGCCGGCCAGAGCCAGTCCGGCGGCGGTGAGCATGGCCAGGCGGAAACCGGCGACATACGCGGCGCCGACCGCCTGGTGAACGGCGAGGCGGACGGCGGACCCCACTCCCGCGGGGGCCCCGGCCGCCGCCAGCCGGGCCCGCCGCGCCTCGACCGCGTGACGGAGCGCCGGCCCCAGGTGGTGGGCAACCAGCCGGCCGTCCAGGCTTGCGTTGAAAGCGGCGGCCACCAACAGCCCGAGGACGGCGATCGCCAACAAGCCGGCGGCCCGTGAGACGGCGTTGTTGATCCCGGAGGCCACGCCGGCTCGTTCACTATCCACCGCGCCCATCACCGCCGTGGACAGCGGCGCGATCACCAGGGCCATTCCCGCGCCGAGCACCACGACTCCGGGAAAATAGGTCGTCCAATAGCTTCCCCCGACCCCAGGCACGGCGAAGAGAGCGAAGCCGGAGGCGGCAATCACGGTCCCAACCACCAGGGGGAGTTTGGCCCCATGCTTGCCCAGTAATCCGCCGGACCAGCGGGAGAGTAGGAAGACGATCACGGGAAACGGAAGCATGGCGGCACCGGCGGCCACGGCCGAATATCCTTGCACCTGCTGCAAGTTGAAGGGGAGAAAGTAGAAGGCGCCGCCCAGGCCGCCATAGAGCAGAAAGGTCATCAGATTAGTGCCGCTAAAGGTGCGCGACTGGAAGAGGGACAGAGGCATCATGGGCGCCGCTGCCCGCGCCTCTACCAGCACGAAGAGCAGCAGGGCCAGGAGGCCGGCGCCCATGGCGCTCAGCACCTGGGGGTCGGTCAGGCCGCGCGTGGAGGACTGGATCAGGCCGTAGACCACCGCCCCCAGTCCGAAGGTTGCCAGGCCGGCACCCCGCCAATCCAGAGGTCCGGTCGCCTCGGGGCCTCGGCTCTCCGGCACCCGCCAGGCGGTCACGGCCAGGGTGACGGCGGCGAGGGGGACATTGATGAAGAATACGGCGCGCCAGGACACGATCTGAATCAACCAGCCTCCAAGCACGGGGCCCAGGGCCGAGGTCATGGTGGCGAATCCCGACCAGGTGCCAATGGCGCGCCCTCGGTGGCTCTCGTCGTAGCTGGCGCTGATGATCGCCAAACTCCCCGGCACCAATAGGGCGCCCCCGATCCCCTGGATCGCGCGTGCGGCGATCAGCTGGCCCAGATTGGGAGCCAGTCCGCACCACATTGAGGCGACCGTGAACAGTCCTACGCCGACCGCGAAGACTCGCCGCCGCCCAAACTGATCGCCCAGCGAGCCGCCGACCAGAATCAAGGCCGAGAGGAAGAGCGCGTAGATCTCGATCACCCATTGCACGTCGCTCGCGGTGGCGCGCAGATCCCGCTGCAGGGCGGGCAGCGCCACGTTGACCGCCGTTCCATCGATGAACGACAGGCTTGAACCCACGATGGTAGCCAGCAGCACCCATGGACCAATCTTGGGGGTCACCGTATGCGATCCCCGCTCAGCGCCGTCCCTCGGTGGTCCGCCACGATCTCGCATCCTCATCCTCTCGTCCATGGTCGATTTACGGGTTGTCGTTCGTGGGGCACGGGCTAGCCGGACCCTCCAGCCGGCGCGGACACCCGAGGCGATTGGATCTCGCTCATGATAGCCGAACCGCGAGCGAGCCATGAGTGCGGTTTCTCGCGGGCTGCCACCCCCCAACAGTGATCGTGGTGCAATGTTGATCGCATGTTCTCGACGCGTCTGGCTGTCGGTCGATCGCCGCCTCGGCGCCCCCTCGGACGCTATCCTGGTTATGGGGCAATTGCGCGCGCTCGTTGGTCATGGCGCGCGGCCCGGAAGAGGAGAGGCGATGAAGGTCCACATCATTAGCGACATGGAAGGCGTTTCGGGCATCGTCAAGTGGGAGCAGGTCACGGGCGGTCATCCGCTGTACGAAGAGGGGCGCCGGCTCTATACCGAGGAGATCAACGCCGCGATCCGCGGAGCCCGCGCGGCGGGGGCGACCGAAATCGTGGTGATGGATTGTCATGGGGCCGGGGGGCCGTGGAGTTTCAACTCGATGGTGCCCGAGCTACTGGATCCCGCCTGCGAGTATGTCGTGCAGGGAGAGTGGACCGAATACACGACTTTCCTTGAAGAGGGCTGCGACGCCGCTCTCTTCGTGGGGATGCACGCTCGCGCCGGCACCCAGAATGGGGTGATGAACCATACGGTTTCCGGCCAGGCCTGGCAAAATCTCTGGTTCAACGGCAAGCTCGTGGGTGAGACAGGGATCAACGCGGCCCTATGCGGTACCTGGGGCTGTCCGGTGGTGCTGGTGACCGGCGACGACGTGACCTGTCGCGAGGCCGAGGATCTTCTTGGTCCCGGCCTGACTACCGTGGCGGTAAAACAGGGGCTTGGGCGCTTTAGCGCGCGCCAGACCCCGCCCGTCCGGGCTCGGCGGATGATCGAGGAGGGCACCCGCGCGGCCCTGCGGGATCTCAAGGCGGTCGCTCCATACAACCCTGGCAAGCCCTGCGAGATCGTAGTAGAGTTTACCCGCACCGAGGCGTTCGACGAGTATCGACGCCGGCCCGGTCTCGAGGTGAGCGGGGATCGCCGCCTTACCGTGCGGGCGGGCGATTGGTGGACGGCCTGGCGCCAGTTTTTCTCCTAG
>JANWHO010000001.1 GCA_025450375.1 Chloroflexota bacterium | reverse complement strand
CTGGCCGACAACCTGAGCATGGGGATCATGATGGCCCTCTATTCCTTGCCGCCCTTCGTCATTATCCCCGCCGTCTGGCTGGTATTCGGCATCCTGCTCAAGAACACGTTCTTCCATCTCCCCGTCTCTGGATGGGATGGCATCGGCGACCCGCAATACTGGATCGCCCCCGCCTGTGTCTTCGCCGCCGGCCTGGCGGGCTTATTCGCCCGTTCCATGCGCAGCTTCATGCTGGAGGAGTTGAACAAGGACTACATCCGCATGGCGCGGGCCAAGGGGCTGGCGGAGCGGCGGGTGATCTATCTCCACGCCCTGAAGAATACCCTCTTGCCGTTCGCCTCGATCCTGGGGCCGACTATTGCCTTTCTGGTGGTGGGTGCCTTCATTATCGAGAATGAATTCAGCATCCCCGGGATCGCCAACATCACGGTCCAATCAACCCTGTCTGATGACTACTCGGTGACCATGGCTACCACGCTGGTACTCGCGACGGCCGTGGTGGTCGCCAATGCCTTGACTGATATTTTCTATACGGTGGTTGATCCGCGGGTGAAGTTGTAGATGTCTACCAATAACGACCCAGTCGTCACCATGCCGCTCTCGGAACCGGCCGGAACCGACTCGCGGGGGAGCGAGCCCGCGCCCCGCTTCGCCCAGGAAGCGCAAGATATTCGCCCCACATCGCTCAGCCGGGAAGCGGCGCGCCGGTTCATGGCTAACCGGCTGGCTATGACCAGCTTGGTCGTGCTGGTAGCGATTATCGCCACCGCCCTGCTCGCCAACTTTCTCCCCCTGTTCGATCCCACCCATAATGACCCGTTCAATCAGGACAGCTTCCCCTCCCGGCTGCACCCTCTGGGCACCGATTCCTCGGGACACGACCTCTTGAGCGCGATCATCTTTGGTCTCCGCCCGGCCCTCGCGGTGGGGATCATCGGCCAGGTGGTGGCCACGCTCCTGGGAGTGGGGATTGGAGTGGCGGCGGGATTCTACGGCGGCAAGGTTGACGCCATTCTCTCTCGCTTCACCGACTTTGTTTTTGCTCTCCCCACCTTCCTGCTGGCCTTCCTGACAGTCGCCGTCCTGGGACCGGACTGGGATACCTTCTTTGGCGGGACCGGACGGATCGTGCTGATCACGATCGTCTTCGGGCTGGTGGGCTGGCCGCCGCTCATGCGCTTCGTCCGCGCCCTGACCCTCTCCTTCAAGGAGCAGCAATTCGTCGAGGCCGCGCACTCCGTGGGTACCTCGCGCTTGAAGATCATCACCCGCCATATTCTCCCCAACACCTGGGGCCTGGTGCTGGTGCAAGCGACCTTTGGGATCGGCGGCTTTATCTATAACGAAACCACCCTGTCGTTGCTCGGCCTCGGGGTGCAGCCCCCCAACCCGGACCTGGGCTTGCTGGTCTCCAGCGGCGCCCAACACATTGACGTCAACTGGATGGAGTCCGTCTTCCCCGCCGCCGTGTTGGCGGTGTTGGTAGTCGCCTTTGCCTTCCTTGGTGACGGCCTGCGGGACGCGGTCGATGCCAGGACGGGTGAGTAACCCCACACTAGCTCACGGGCGATCGTCCTCTTGTCCCTGAGCCCTTATGGGTTCCATCTTCCACTGCCTTTGTATGCTCGCCGCGCTTGTAACCGGCGGTGTATTCCTTAGCAAGCACGGCCGTGCGAGGCGCGAGAAACCCTCACACCTTCGGAAATCTCCATTGTCCATCCGGCATGGCAACCGGGATAGTAGTACCCGAAGGCAGCCCCAGCCGCACTGAGGAGCATCAGATCATGGATCAGAAACCACTACCAGGGCTCGCCTCGAGCAGCCGTCGTTCGTTCCTGCGCACCGGGCTCGCGGTAGGAGCGGGCGCGGTGGGCGCGGGAGTCCTGGGCAACGGCCTTGCTCTTGGCCGAGCGTCGGCCCAGGGAATGGGAATCACCAAAGGTGACATCGCCATCCTCCGGTTCCTCTCCGCCGCCGAGATCATCGAGAGCGACCTCTGGCAACAGTACAACGAGCTTGGCGGCATCCCGGATAGCGAGGTCCCAGGGGGGATCGCCAGCAAACCGTATGTCGCCGCCCTGCAAAAGCTTGACGCGGACATGTCCCAGTACATCCACGACAATACCGAGGATGAGATTAGCCACTTTACCTTCATCAATGCGTACCTGACCGCGGTGGGCGCCGAACCCGTCAATCTGGACAAGTACCGCACCTTACCAAGCAGCAAGGCGACCGGGGCTCAGAACATTGGGCGGCTCACCAACCTCATGCAACTCACCGTGGATACCAGTTGGTGGACCCGGTACCGCAGCCGCGCGAAGAATCCGGACCTGGGCGGCGTCTTCCCCCAGGCGGTCCCCGGTTTAAGTGCCGGCCAGTTCCCGGCCATTCCCAGAAACGACGGCGATCTCGCTCCCGCTAACCACATCCAGGCGATCGCCAATACCGCCGGATTCCATTTTTGCTTCATCGAGCAAGGCGGTACCAGCCTCTATCCCTCCCTGGCTCAACGGGTCACCAACCCGGAGGTGTTGCGCATCCTGCTCAGTATCGGGCCAACCGAGACAGCGCACTTTCAGACCTGGCACGACAAGGCGGGCAACGCGGTTCCTCTGAAGGATCCCACCAATGGATTGGTGTTTCCGGACCTCAATGCCGCTCCCCTGGGCGGGGAAGATCTCCAGACCAACTTGATCATGCCCGAACCAACCGTATTCCTCAGCCGAAAGTTCCCGGTCGTGTCAATCATCCGCGGGACCGAGACCAAAGGCGCGGCCATGGGGGCGGTGAAGGCATTGACTGATGACGGGCTATTCATCGGCCAGCCGCCGGAGTTCTTCACGGCGCTCCGCAATCTGGCGATGGCAGCCGACGCCGCAAGGCGCGGGATGTAAGGTGTTCCTGAAACACGGGTGGCACCGATGCCACCCGTGTTTCAGGGAATGAACGCGCTCCGCTGGTCTCCAGAGCGGTTCGCCACTAGGCGCGGCGGCCCATCCGACCAAACTTCGCGCGCCTTCGCATCCCCCACCCAAGCGCCAGGATCGCCAGCCTCCCCTTGCGTGAGCGAGCGATGGGGGCCAGCCTGGGGTGCTGGAGCCCGCGGGCAATCATCCGGCCAACTACCGACACAACCGCGATTCGGGCTATAAATGGAAACATCTTCGTTCTCTTTCTCCTGGGCCCCGCCGTAGGTACACTGCGGGGTCTGTTTCAGGCACCCTCAGTACACCATAGCAGGGCTAAGCCATGATGTAGGGAGGGTTAAGGATCCTTCATCCTCTGTCCCCGAAGGCCGCTTGGCCTTCCTGTTACACTGGGCGTGTGCTCGTGGTTCACTCCGCGGGCAGTGGAGGAAGATTGCCCATGGCTGCCGCTCCCGGCGCCGCTGTTGAGCCCACGCAGGCCCAGGATCCCTTGATTCTTGCCCTCGACGTAGGCACCTCCTCCGTTCGCGCCGTCCTCTATGATGGGCACGCGCGCCCGGTGGAGGGCACGATGGTCCAACTGGCGCACCAGATGCGCGAGACAGTTGACGGCGGGGTGGACACCGGGGCAAACCAACTCCTGGCCCGCGTCGAGGACTGTATCGACGGAGCGCTGCGGCAGGCCGGTCCGCTGGGCGGACGGATCGCGGCGGTGGCCTGCGACACCTTCTGGCATAATGTGCTCGGAGTGTCCGAACGCGGGGCAGCCGTGACCCCCGTCTACACTTGGGCCGACACACGGGCGGCCGCCGCCGCCGAGGCGCTGAAATCCGACCTCGACCAGGCGGCCATGCACGCGCGCACCGGCGCCGTGCTTCACCCAAGCTACCTCCCGGCCAAGTTGCGCTGGCTTCAGGACACAGGTCCGCGCGCCACTTTATCGCCCGCGGCCCGGACTCGGATCCGGCACTGGCTCTCCTTCGCCGACTTTCTCGGCCTTCGCTTCTTCGGCCAGCGCACCACCAGCGTCTCCATGGCCTCCGGGAGCGGCCTCCTCGATCAGCACACCTGCGACTGGGATGCCGAGGTGCTGAAGGCGATTCCCCTGGATCGGGCCCAGCTGCCCGATCTCCGTGACGAGCCGTATCGTGGGCTTCGTCCCGCCTACGCTCGACGCTGGCCCCACCTCGCCCGGATTCCCTGGTTCCCGGCCTGGGGTGATGGGGCCACCAGCAATATCGGGGCGGGCTGTGTGACCAGCGGGCAGGTGGCGATGATGGTCGGCACCTCGGGGGCCATGCGGGTGATCCGAGGAAGCCGGGGCCTGGTTATCCCACCCTCCCTCTTCTGCTACCGCGTTGACCGCCGCCGCGCCGTGATCGGAGGCGCCCTTAGCAATGGAGGCAATCTGATTGATTGGCTGCGGGCCACCCTGCAAGTTCCCGAGGATCATCAGGCAATGGAGCGCCTGGCGGCCGATCTGGAGCCCGATGGGCATGGGCTGACCATCCTGCCCTTTCTGGCGGGCGAGCGGAGTCCCGGCTGGAAGCCAAGGGCCCGTGCGGTCATCGCGGGCCTGGGCCTGCACAACACGGCGCCCGAGATCGTGCGTGCCGGCTACGAGACGGTGGCCAACCGCTTCGCCCTTATCCACGCCCTGTTGAAGGAGACCAATCCGCGCCTTGGGCCGGTGGTGGCCAGCGGCGCCGCTCTGCTCCACTCACCCACCTGGCTCCAGATCATGGCCGATTCCCTGGGCGCCACGGTCACCGCCTCCGCCGTGCCGGAAGCGTCCAGCCGGGGCGCGGCGCTGCTGGCCCTGGAAGCCCTGGGCGCCATCCGATCCCTATCATCCCTGCCCGCGCCTCAGGGGGCTGTGTATCGGCCTCGGGCCGCCAATACCGCCCGCTACCGAGCGGCGGCGGCGCGCCAGCAGGCGCTTTACCAGAAACTGATCGCGCCCGAGGATCGGCCGGACGTGCCGGGGTGGGATGAGAGGGAGAGTTGCCGTGCTCCGAACTGACCGCGACCAAATCCTGGCCTTTCGCCTGGATGGCCATAATCTCAGCCGCCGGCAACCATCCGATACGTTGCCGGCGGTAGCGGGTGCCTGCGGCCTCCGGAATTCGCCGCCTGGCTCGGCCCTGTTGGCTGCCCATGCGCGGATTGATGGTTTGCCGCTCGACACCCTTGAGCGCGCCCTTGCCGACCAGAAGGTGCTGGTCGAGGTGCTGGGGATGCGGATCTCGCCCCATCTGGTTCCGGCCTGCGACCTGGCGGTGTTCACCCTCGGGGCGCTGCCCGCCACCGAGGAGTCACTGCTCACCGTGCTGTCTTCCCTGGCTCCTGCCCTGAAAGAGGCTGGGATGTCCGCCACCGAGGCGTTGCGGCTGGCGTGCGAGGCCGCGTGGGATGCGATGGATGGCCAGATGCTCGAACGCGGCGCCCTCAGCGCGGCGATCACCCGGAAGCTGCCGGAGGTGCTCTGCCCCTGGTGCAAGGCATGCGCCGCCCGGCATGTTCAGGAGAGCCTGTTTCGTCTGGTCGGGGTCAGTAGGGTGTTCGTGATCGCCGTTCCGCCCGACCGGGGCCGCGTGTATGGGCGGGCGGATCAATGGCTTGGCACCGCCCCCAACGAGGACGGTGCCGCCATGCGGGCCGAGTTGTTGCGCCGCTACCTGCGTTGCTTTGGTCCTTCGACCGTCGAGCACTTCGCCTCCTGGGTCGGGATAACGACTGCCGATGCCCGGTCTTCCTGGGACCAGATAGAAGGCGGACTTGTCCCAGTTGAAACCGCCGGCTGCCGGACCTGGCTGCACCGGGATGACGTGTCACGCCTGGAGACCGCTACAATCCCCTCCAGCGTGCGCCTGCTGCCGCCCTATGACTCGTACCTCGACCAGCGTGACCGCGAGACACTGCTCCCCGATAAGGCGACCCATTCCCGCGTCTGGCGGAGTCTGG